>CALCEI010000152.1 GCA_937900575.1 uncultured Clostridia bacterium | reverse complement strand
ACATAAGTATATTCGCCACTACTATCAAGAGATTTTCCATAAGAAAATCCATTTGCAGTAAACCAAAAGTTCAGTTTGGCTTTATTGGCAGAATCTAACTCCTCATACATAGGAAGTTTCCTTAAATATTTCAAAACCTCTAACGCACGGCGTTGAGAAAGAATTACATTGGCAATATAAGGATCCTTGTCCAGAGCATCAAATCTAACGGGATCGGTATGTCCTTCAATTCGAATTTCCATTATCTCATCAGAAAATTCACTATTGAGCAAAATATCAAGATACTTTGGCAAAAACATATCCAATTTTTGCTTGAACTCATTTGTCAATTCAGATTTGCCAGATTCAAACAAACTAGACGCATTATTGAACTTCATAGACAAATCATTGCCTAACGCCAAATCTCGATTATTCAATTCAACTTGGAATTTATCTTTCAATTCTTCGTACAATGATGCACTTTCAAGCGGTATTGATACTTGTTTGGATAATGTTTGAAAACAAGTCGCATCATCTTGTGCAAAATCTTTTTTTCTAATCTAGAAATATAACTTTGAGATATGTTCATTTTGTCTGCAACTTCTTTTTGCGTATATTCATCAAAGCCGTTAAGGCCATATCGCATACACATAATAATCTTTTCACGTTCGTTTAAACAATTAATGCAACGCCTTAAATAAGATTTCTGGTCTTTTGTTTCAATTTCATCATAAGTTGATTTTTCGTCTGGTATAATTTCACCCAAAGTTAAATTGCTTGTTTCTTCTTCTCCAACAATAGCATCGTCCAAACTTAAATCATTGATGCTTTTGTTTATTTTTCTTAAATACATCAAAATTTCATTTTCAATGCACCTGCTTGCATAGGTTGCAAGTTTAATGTTTTTGTCCAATTTATAACTATCAACAGCCTTAATTAAACCAATTGCACCAACACTAACCAAATCTTGTAAATCCAATTTTTTGCTTTCAAAACGTTTTGCAATGTACATAACAAGACGCAAATTGTGTTCAATCAGTTTGGATTTTGCAGTTTCGTCTTTTTCTTCCTGAAAAGATTTAACCAAGTTATATTCTTGCTCGTTGTTTAATGGCTCGGGCAAACTTTCTGCCGTAAAAATATAATTTACAATAGAATCTGGGCTTAAAAAGTCTAGTTTCAGCAATTTTTTAATGAATTTTGTTATTTTGTTGTATATATTTTTAAAAAAGTTTTTAATAGACATTTCATATCTCCTTATAAAAACATTGGCGAAAGTAGTGCTTGATAGTTGGTATTTTTAAACGTGGAAGAAAAGTTTATAGCCACAAGTTGATTGATTAATTCCTTTGTTTTGTTATTAACCTTAATTTGCAATTTATCAATTAAATAAAGATTTACATTTTGTTTGCCAGCAACAGTTGAAATGGTGGTTTGCATTGCAGGGTTTGTTATGTACGAAATAATGTTTTGTTTTGTGAGTTTAAGGTAAGTTTTAAAGTCCAAAACAAGCACCGGTTGACCATTAAAGTTAAGTTGATTGCCTGTATCTAAAAATGCATTTAATTTAAGGCTGTTGTTATCTTTAAAAATTGTAATTTCATAAACCAAGGAATTTAATTTTATTCTAGATTTTATGTGTTTTAGTGCAAATTCAAACAAATAAGTTATGGCAATGATAATAAGGCAAACAAGACTTAAATTGAACTTTGAACTTGTTACAACACCGAAGTTTGTTGCGTATGTTGTTCCAGATAAACTAATTATTGCACCACCAAGCGCATAAGTATAGATGAAAAAGAGAAGAAAGGATAGCATAAACTGTTTTTTTGATTGTTTAAATGCTGTTAATAGCATAATAAAAGAACAAATGAACTTAAGGACGTTTATTGCGATGTTGTTGCTTATTAAAACGGCAGAAACAACACTTAAACCTGCACCGATGATTGATGAAAGTACAAGCCTAAAAATTGAAGTTTTGTTTTTGGTTGTTACTTGCACAAGTTTAAGCAAACAAAAGTTTATTATTATGTTTTGAATTAAAAATGTTTCTATGTAAATTGTCATAACCAAATTATACATTTTTGAATTTAATACTGTTGTTAAAATAAAATTGTTAAGTTTTTGTTTTGTGTCGATTTTTTAGAAGTTTTAACTAATTTGCAGTTAACCGTATAATTCCATATTTATAAAGCACAATAGTTTTGAGGTTAAGTATGTCAAGAAGGGTGTATATTTGTGGAATTGATACAAGCACATTGCCAAAATTAAACAAAGATGAATCCATGGACTTGCTAAAACGCATAAAATCAGGCGATGAGCAAGCAAAAGATTATTATATTTATTGCAATATGAGATTGGTTCTTTCGGTTGCACAACGTTTTGTTTCGTGCAAAGAGAACATGGACGACATTTTTCAGGTTGGTTGTGTGGGGTTGCTTAAGGCAATCGATAACTTTGATATCAGCCTTAACGTTCAGTTTTCAACATATGCCGTGCCAATGATTATTGGCGAAATTAAAAGGTTTTTAAGAGATTCTTCTGCAATGCGTGTAAGTAGAAGTCTAAGAGATACTGCTTATCTTGTTTTAAAGAGCAAAGAACGTCTTCAAAAGGAAAGAGATGAAGATGTTGGCCTTGAAGATATTGCAACAGACTTAAATTTGACAATAAGGGAAGTTTTTGACGCAATTGATGCTGTAAGCACACCTGTTTCACTTGATGATGCCTATGCAAACGAAGGGGACGAAGAAGTGCGACTTGCTGACCATATTGCAGATACAGAGCATTCAGTTGAAAAGTGGATTGACCACACTGATTTGTTGGACGCAATAAAGAATTTGGACGAAAGGGAAAAAGAAATTTTAAACTTACGTTATTTTGTTGGTAAAACTCAAATGGAAGTTAGCGATTCTGTTGGTATTTCTCAAGCGCAAGTAAGTAGGTTAGAGAAAAATGCTTTGGAGCATATCAAAAGATGCTTATAAATTTGACAAAACAGCCAAAACTTCTTAAAATTATAATAAGAGGTTAAAAAATGAGCATCTTTTTGGATTCAAGTTCGGTTGAAGGAAAAGGAATGACAGCAATTAGCATTGCATTTATAATTGTTGCTGTTGTCATTGTCGTTGCAATTATTATTTCTATTGTTTCTGCTGTTAAGGCATACAAAAAAGCAAAAGAGCAAAAAGAAAAGATTGAGCACATTAAAGAAAAAACACAAGATGTTGTTTCGGAAAAATCAGAAGAAGTGAAAAACACTTCACGTAAAAATGAGTTTTGTGCATATTGCTGGTCAAGGCTCAATTCTTCTGGTGTTTGCCCAAATTGTGGTGCGTCTGCTGATTGGAGCAAGGATAAAAAATAGATTTTATTATCTTAAATTAAGGATTTCGACAAATAAAATTCGAAATCCTTTTTTTGTAACAAAAACTGCTTTAAATCTATGGCATTTTTAATATTAATTAATCATCTTGTATGCTATTATTGAGAGGTAGATCTATGAAAGTGTTTTTTATTAAGAAAACACGACTTTTGATTGTTACGGCAATTTTGGTTTTTGTTTTGTCGTTTCTGCTTACGGGCGCTGGTGTTAGTTCTGGTGCAACGTATTTCTGTGCACAAACAAGAAAACTGCCAATTTATTCTGTGCAAACAACCGAAAATAAAATTTCAATTTCGTTTGATGCTGCATGGGGTGCAGATAAAACACACGAAATTATGAATATATGTGATGCTTACAATGTTAAAGCAACATTTTTTTTGGTTGGTTTTTGGGTTGAAAAGTATCCAGAAATGGTTAAAGAGATATATAACAGAGGGTTTGAAATTGGCATACACTCCAACACTCACCCAGATATGACATCTTTGACAGTTTCGCAGATTAAAGAAGAACTTGAAACAAACATAAAACTTGTTGAAGATTTGACAGGTTTTAGACCAAAATTGTTCCGTCCACCTTATGGTTATTATAACGATACACTCATTGAAATCTGCCAATCTTTAAATTTAAGTTGCATTGAATGGAGTGTTGATAGTTTGGATTGGAAAGGTCTTTCTGCAAGCGAACTTGCTGGTCGAGTTACAAGCAAGGCAAAACAGGGTAGCATTGTGTTATGTCACAACAATTCGGATAACATTTTGGGTGGGCTTAAACTTATTTTAGAACACTTTAAAATGAAAAATTTACAAGTTGTTCCAATTGGGGAATTGATTTATTACAACAATTTCTACATAGATTCCATGGGAACACAAATAAAAACTTAAAGGAGAACAAATGAATAACGAATTATTAGAAAATAATAATAAAGTTTATCTGCAAGGAACGGTGGAAACAACCCCAGAACTTAACCACACAGTTTTGGACGAAAATTTTTATCAGTTTTCTTTGCGTGTACCACGTTTAAGTGGACAAGATGATGTATTGCCGGTTATTATTTCAGAAAAACTATTGTTAGACGGCATAAAAGTTGGGGATAGGGTTGCTTTAAAAGGTCAGTTTAGAAGTCATAACAAATTGATTGACGGAAAAAGCAAACTTATTTTGGCAGTTTACTGTAAAGAGTTGTGTGATTGGGACGAAAATGCCAATCCAAACGTTATTGAACTTAAAGGTTACATCTGTAAACCAACAATTTTTAGGATTACACCATTTTCAAGAGAAATTTGCGATTTGCTTTTGGCAGTAAACAGAAAGTATAATAAATCAGACTACATTCCGTGCATAAGTTGGGGCAAAAATGCCCAATACACAAGCAAAATGGGTGTTGGTTCAAGTTTGGTTATAACCGGCAGAATTCAAAGCCGTGAGTATACAAAACACAACGATGAAAATGACACAGTTTCACAGTGTGTTGCATACGAAGTTTCTGTGGCTTCTGTCAGTGAAATGTCTAAAGATGAGGACGCCGTTTAGACGGTGTTTTTTAATATTTTTGCAATTTTATATTTTTATACAAAATCGAACATGTGTTCGAGAAAAACGGCAGTTTTTATCGAAAATTGTGCCAAAATCATGGGTATTTTTGAAAAATATTGTCATATATGCTTGACTTTTCGACAAATTATAAGATATAATCTGTGTTAAATTTATAAGGAGAAAATATGATTGACAAATTTGAAAGTGAAGCATTAATAAAAGTGTACGGAAAACTTGAAAAACGTTGTAATCTTATTGATAAATTTATTAAAAATCACGCACTATATTTTGGGCCTTGCAGTTCGGAATATGGAGCAGAAGACGTGCTGGATAACATTTTGGATTTAATGGCACGTAAAAACAGGCTTATTAACTTAAAACTTATTCTTGATTCTGCCATAAAAAGATTAAAAGACGTGGATAAACAAGTGCTTTTTATTAAAATGAAATATAAAATTAGTATGGAAGAAATTTGTGGCGTTTTGGAACTAAAAGAGCGCACAGCATTCAGGCGTATTGAACAAGCCTTTGTTCACCTTGCTGAAGAATTGAATAAATCTAAATACTGCAACAAACTGCAAACAATAATAAACGAAGAAGATTGGATTTTATCTCTTTGCGAAGAAGTTAGGGAAAGGCGACTTGCCTATGTAAATACAGAAAAATGTGCTGTTAATAGTCTATAACTTCTTTATGTACAGATTTTGTGTGCTTAACCAATTTTGTGCCTTTAAACATAAGGTAAACAAACACAATTGCAGGCACACATAAAATTGCAATTATAATGCCGGTTGCATTGCTGTTTAGGGGCAGTGTTGAAGTGCTTTGTTCAACTTCAAATATTGGTGTTGTAAGGTAGGTTACAGATTCGGTGTTATCAATAATTGGCGACATTTTATCGCAAAAATCACTATATACATAGCCGTAGTAATCTTGTTCGGCTGAATACTTGCAAAAATACCAAACATCTGTTCTGCCGTCAACAACTTCTTCGCCGTTAACTTTGCCAATATAAGTTAAATTTCTGGAAAGTAACGGAATATAAACAACTTGACTTGAACTGCCAAATTCTGTTGTGGGTACTGTACGCATATCACGGCTCTGTTCGGCAAAAACTCTAAAATTTACATTTTCTAAATACGGTTGAAGTGGAGTGCCAACAATTGGTTGCACTTTATCTTTTTTTACATACCCAGAAATGCCCATATATTCTGCTTTGTAAAAATCGGTATTTGCACTATCTGTTAGTTTTACGAAGTAAGTTTGTGGAAGCAAAAATTTTATATTGTCAACATTTTCGTCAGCAATTGGCGAAGTGTAAAAATAAACATCTTGGTACATTATGCGTGCATAATATGTTTCTTCGGTGCTTGCATAACAGCAGAAGGTGGAACTTAAAAAATAAAAAATGGAAAAAATAAAAATAATCATATCTTAAATTTAGCACAAAAAATTTTGATATTTTTGGCAAGTTTAAGATTTTTTTAAGTGGTTTTGGTGTAAATTATGGACGAAATGAATTTGGTGGAAGAAATTTTAAAGATAGAAGCCATACAACAAACGCGCAAGGCAAAAAACAAATTGGCATTTTATAATTCTGGCAAGAAAAAACATCTTAAACAAATTGAATTTCATAAATGTAATAAAAAATCTAGATGGGTGTTTGGTGGTAACCGAAGTGGAAAGACAGAATGTGGTGCAGTGGAAGTTGTTTATATGGCGCGTGGCAATCATCCTTATAGGAAAATTGACCATGCAACTTCTGGTTGGGTGGTTAGTGTTTCAACACAAGTGCAAAGGGACGTTGCGCAAAACAAAATTTTGAATTATCTAAACCCAGATTGGATTGAAGATGTTGTTATGCTTTCGGGTAGGAAAGATAGTTACGCAAATGGAATTATTGACTATATTTTAATAAAAAATGTGTTTGGGACTTTAAGCAAAATTGGGTTTAAAAGTTGTGACCAAGGCAGAGAAAAATTTCAAGGAACAAGTTTGGATTATGTGTGGTTTGACGAAGAGCCACCTTATGATGTTTATGAAGAATGCAGAATGCGTGTGTTGGATAAAAATGGAGATATTTTTGCAACGATGACACCTTTAAAAGGCATGACTTTTGTTTATGATGAAATTTATTTAAACAAATTCAACAACCCAGAAATTTGGTGTGAATTTATGCAGTGGGACGATAATCCTTACATAAGCGAACAAGCAAAACAGGCTATGAAACAGAGCATGTCCACTGACGAACTTAAAACACGTCAGTTTGGTGAATTTGTTGATGCTGGTGGGCGCGTTTATCCAGAATTTGACGAAAATGTTAATGTTATTGAACCATTTGATGTGCCTTATGATTGGCAGGATAAACTTTCCATAGACCCTGGGCTTAAAAATCCACTTTCTTGTCATTGGTACGCAGTGGATTATGACGGCAACATTTATGTTGTGGCAGAACATTACGACCGAGAAAAAGATATTGAATATCACAGCCAAAAAATACACGAAATTAGTGATGCGTTGCATTGGCATCGTAACAGCAATGGCATGATTGAAGCACTTATTGATAGTGCTGCAAATCAAACAACACTTGCTTCCAAAAAAAGTGTTAGCGATTTGTTTTATGATTATGGGATTTTGGTAAATGCCAACGTAAACAAAGATGTATTTTCTGGCATTCAACGAGTTAAAAGTTACATAAAAAACAGCCTTGGAGAAACAAAGTTATACATATTTAATACCTGCAAAAATTTAATAAGAGAAATGAAAGGTTATCGTTGGGGCAAGGGCGAAAGTCCTGTCAAAGTTGACGACCACAGTATGGACGAATTAAGGTACTACATAATGTCTCGTCCAGAAAACAAAAAACCAAAGGAAGAAAAAAGCATAATTCAGCAAGAAAAAGAACGTTTGATTAAATCCTTAAGAAGAAGGTGAAGGAGGACGATGAAGTATAAGTAATGTTTTGGACGCAAACACCATGAAAGCACTAAAACAATGCATAACCGGCATGGTGGTGGAAGAAGTTACAACAGAATATGTGCTGGACGATGAGAGTGGAGAAATGAAGATGACCAAACAAAAAAAGGTTGAAAAGAAAATTCCACCAAACCCAGACCTTATTAAACTTATTTATCAAAAAGTTACAGATACAGATACCGGTTATGACAAACTTACAGATGAAGACTTGGAAAAAGAAAAACAAAGATTGTTAAAATTATTGAAGGAGAAAGAAAGTGGTGATTGAACAAGCAAAAGTTAAAGTTAAATGTGATGCAAGTGGGTGCGAAAATCGTTGTGATTACGTGATTGTAAACAAAAGATTTGTGTTTGATGGCAATGTTTATTTGTGCAAGGATTGTTTAAACATGCTGTACGGTGAAATTGGCAAGTTTGTTGTGCCAAAAGCAATAAAACCAATTTACAAAAAAGGGGGCAAAGACAAAGATGAAGAATAATAAAATTGTGGAAGAAGTTGTTGCAGATTATAATGCAAGAAAAGAAGCAAGAAGAAGTTTGGAAGCAGGTTGGCAACTTAACATAGATTTTGTTATGGGCAACCAATACAGTTACATTGCAAGTAACGGCAATGTACGTGAAGACGAAAAGCAATATTTTTGGCAAGAAAAGGAAGTGTTTAACCATATTGCACCAATTGTTGAAACACGTATTTCAAAAATTTCTTCCAACACGCCAAGTGTTACAGTTGTGCCGGCTTCCACAGAAGAAGCAGACGTGGAAAGTGCAAAACTTTCAAAGGAAATTTTATCTTCTGTTTCCAACCGTATTAACTTAATTAATTTGGAAAAGACGGCAACAACTTGGAGTGAAATTTGTGGCAGTGTGTTTTATAAAGTTATTTGGAACACAGATACAGGCAAAATGGTTGCAAAAGACGAGTTGGGACATGCCATAAAAGAAGGCGACGTTGATGTTGAAATTGTTTCGCCTTTTGAAATTTTTCCAGATAACCTTTCTTGCGAAAGATTGGAAGATGTAAAAAGTTTGATTCATGCGCGTGCAGTTCATGTTGATGATGTAAAAATGCAGTGGGGTGTGGAAGTTGAACCAGAGCAAGTGCATGCTTTCAGTTTGGATAATCTTACAGGCAACGTTGGTGGTTTGGGTTATGATGCGCACATCAATCGTGTTGCAAACATTGAACTTAGCGATGCATGTGTTGTGATTGAACGTTACGTTCGTCCAACAAAAGCAAGGCCAAATGGACGTCTTACCGTGGTTGCTGGCAACAAGTTGTTGTTTGATGGTGATTTGCCATACGTAAATGACGAATTAGGTGGCAGGACTTTCCCATTTGTAAAACAAATTTCAAACTATATGCCGGGCAGTTTCTTTGGTGTTAGTGTGGTTGATAGATTAATTCCATTGCAACGTGCTTATAATGCAGTTCGCAACAGAAAACACGAATATTTTAACCGTTCGGTTATGAATGTACTTGCTGTTGAAGATGGCTCTGTGGATACAGATGCTCTTGAAATTGAAGGACTTTCTCCGGGCAAGGTTTTGGTTTATAGGCAAGGAAGCAAAATTCCAGAAATTATGCAAAATCCAAAAATGACCATAGATTTTGAAACAGAAGAAGAGCGCTTGCTTAGTGAATTTAAAACAATTTCTGGTGTAAGCGATATGATGACAGAAAGTTACGCACAGTATACAAACATGTCGGGTGTTGCACTTGAATTGTTGGCAGAACAAGATAATGCACGTTTGGCAACGGCAATTGATTCCACAAAACTTGCAATTAAAACTGTTGCAAAGTTTATTTTAAGGTTATATAAGCAATATGCTGTTATTCCAAGACTATTAAAAATTTGTGGTACAAGTGGACAAGTTCAAATGTATTATTGGGATAAAAACGAAATTTGCAGTGATGATGTTGTGTTTGATACATCAACAGATACAAGTGATACGCTTGGTCAAAGACGCACAATGTTGTTGGATTTGATTAAGCAAGGGCTTATGTTTGACGAAGATGGCAAATTTAGTCAAAGCACTCGCAAAAAATGTTTGGATTTGCTTGGCTTTGGAATGTGGGAACAAGCAGTTGATATTAACTCATTGCAAATTGAACACGCCAAGGAAGAAAACTTGAAATTTACAACAAACGAGCAAGTGGAAATTTTGCCAATTGATGACCACAAAATTCACATTGACGAACACGTGGCTTACATCTTGGGTGGAGAACTTAAAAAGAAAGAAAATTATAAAGAAATTCAAAACAAAATTTTAATGCATATTGAAGAACATAAAAAATTATTAAAACAAGAAGAAATTAAAGAATAAGGAGAAATATTATGGAAGAAATGGAACAACCAAAACAAGAAAGTTTAGGCTCCGTTAATGAACAATTTGGTAAATTTAAAGATGCCGAAACTTTGTTGAAGGCGTACAACAATTTGGAAGCAGAATTTACCAAAAAAAGCCAAAAATTGGCTAGCCTTGAACAAGAGAAAGAGAATACGCAACTTGCTCTTGAAAAGGAAAACTCAATAGACAAAAAAGTGGAAGAGTTTGTAACAAAATTTGAAATTGCCAAACCTTTTAGTAGCGCGCTTAAAGAAACTTTGGCAAAGGAAGAAGGTGCTGTTTTGGAAGAAGAAGCAGTGCGCTTGCTTGCAAAAAATTACAAACGAGCAGAAGACTACATTAAAGATGATGAATTTTTGAATAACTATGTTTATTCCAACAAGGAAATTAAAGATAAAATTGTAAAAGATTATCTTTCCAACATAACTCAAGATTCACCAATAAAAATGGAATCTAATGCAAGCATTTTATTGTCCAAACCAAACGTGCCAAGCACAGTGGCAGAAGCAGGTCGCTTGGCAAAAAGTATTATCAAACAAAAATAAGGAGAATTTAAATGATTGACTTAACAACTGCGCAAAGTGCGCTTAAAGATGCTTACTTGGCTGCTGCATGCAACCAATTAAACACAAAAGCCAACCCATTGCTTGCAAGAATTAAACAATCTTCAAGTGATGTTTATGGCAAACAAATTATTAAAATGGCACCAGTTGGCCTTAATGGTGGTGTTGGTGCTGGCAGTGAAACAGGAAGTTTACCAACTGCAAACGAAAACAACTATGCACAATTCAAAACAACCTTAAAAAACCTTTACGGAACAATTGAAATTAGTGATAAAGCAATAAGGGCAAGTGCAAACAGTGCTGGTGCTTTTGTTGACTTGTTAAATGCAGAAATGGAAGGCTTGCTTACTGCTTCTAAATTTAACCTTGGCCGTATGCTTTATGGTGACGGTACAGGTGCTGTTGGAACAGTTGCTTCTTATTCAGCAGGTGTTGCAACAATGGACAGTGTAAAAAATCTTATGGAAGGCATGGTTGTTGATTCCTACTCAGGCACAACAAAAGATAATGCTGGACTTAGAATTTCTTACATTGACAGAGTAAACAAAACTGTTACCTTTACATCAACACCATCAACAGATTTAGCAAAAGATGATGTTTTGTATGTACAAGGCAGCAAGGATAATGAAATTACAGGTTTGGGTGCAATTTTTGGTAACTCTGCAACACTTTATGGCTTAACCAGAGCAACAAACAAATGGTTGACACCATACTCAAGTTCCACATCACAAGAAATTAGTGATGGAATTTTGCAAGAAGCAGTGGATTTCTTGGAAGAAAACACTGGTTCAAACGTTGACTTCATTACATGTGGAGCAGGCGTAAAACGTGCTTACCAAGAATATCTTGGTTGCTACCGTCGCAACATTGATGTTGCAGTTTTGGAAGGTGGTTATAGAGCCATCAGTTTCAATGGTATTCCTGTTGTTTCTGATAGATTTATCCCAGATGACACACTTTATATGTTGGATTCAAGCAAATTCACTTTGCACCAATTGTGTGATTGGGAATGGATTGAAGGCGAAGGCGGAAAAATTCTTCGCCAAAAAGCCGGTTACCCAGCATATACAGCAACTTTGGTTAAGTATGCAGATTTAATTTGCGAACAACCAAATGGTCAAGCAAAATTCACAAACATTTCTTCAACTGTAACAAATCCATTTGCACCAGTTGTTGAAGTGCCAGATGAAGAATAAATAAAGGATTATTATGAAAATTAAAATTTGTGGTGATGTATACAATATTTCAAAAAGATTAAAGTTTATTGATAAATATTATTATGTGGTATTCAATACGTGTAACCACAAATTTGAAATTCATAATAGTAATCAAATTGGCAACTCTTATTGTTTGACGTTGCCATACAATCAACTTGATGAACGTACGCTTAACTATGTGCGTGAAACAAGTTCAAAAAACATTGAAGAAATTTTAAACAAAATGGACAACTTAAACAAACTTAAAGAGAACGCAGATATGCGCTCAACTCTTAAAGATTTTAACGAAGTTTTAGAAGATAATTTAAAGGAGTGAAAATGAAAATTATTGATGTTATGAAATCAAGTTTGGATATCTTGGGCTTGATTGCAGAACGTGCTGTGCTTGAATCGGCAACACAGGAAACAGAATCAACAGTTTTAAGCAATGAAGAAATTGCAAAATTGTTTAATTTAACAAAGTTTAGTGTGCAAGAATTTTGCTCTAACTATAGCCCTGTTATTATGGAACAATCTATTTCTGTTTCAAGTGGTGTTTATGCCATCAGTAGCCTTACAAATTGCATAAGGGTAAACAACGTTTTTAAAGACGGCGAGCCTGTTGCTTTCAAAATTATTAATCGTAACATTTGCGTGGAACAAGATGGTACATACGAAGTTAAATATTCATCATTTCCAGACATTACAAGCATGTTTAATGATGTAGACTTTTTGGCAAATTTCAGCCCAGACGTTTTGGTTTTTGGTTTGTGTGCATATTTCTGCCTTTCCAAAGGTATGTTTGACCAATTCAATCAATTTCACGATGAATATATTGATCGAGCCGAAAGCATAAAAGGTGTTAAAGTTTTTGAAATGCCCGAAAGGAGATGGGAATGAAAAATTTGAATGTTGAAATAAAAAATTTTAACAATTTTAATTCAACATCAGGTGTAAAAGTCAGCAATTTTTACAACTATTATCCAGCCGAAGAACTTAAAAGTTCTTATGGCATAAAAAATGCATCTTTTCCTTATAGTTATGAAGATAGGGACGAATATAATTTAAGCATTGCTTTAGCAGGCATAACGGAAGTTGAGGGCATTGCATATTTCAAGCAATACTTTGCAGCACAAGAAGAAACCGTGCACAGATTGTTGGTTTATGGCGACGATAAAAAAGTTTACATAAATCAACTTTTTGATGACACTTCAGGATTGTTTTGGATGCACAACATGACGTTTGAATCTGCACCAATAACTTTGGCTTACAAGAAAAATGATGCCGATGCAATCATTTTGGCAGGTTCAGATAAAATGATGGTGTGGGAAACCAATTTTACACCATACACAATTCAAAATGCACCAATCATAACAAGCATGTGCATGAACGATGGAGTGTTGTTTTGCACAATAAAAGAACCAGCCTTCAAAGTTTGGTATGCAACAGATTTAGATGCTTCAAACATTGGTAACATAAATTCAACTTCTGGGTATATTTCCTTGGAAGATGATTTAGGCTATGCACGTAAAATTTTAAGTTTTAATCAAAACGTTTACGTGTTTAGGGATTACGGCATTTCCAAAATCAACTTTGTAAAAAATCAGGTAAGTGTAACACAAGTTTATGCTTCCAACACAAAAATTTTTACATCAACAGTTGCATCTTGTGGAAATGTTGTTGTTTTCTTAACAGTTGATGGTCTTTACACTTTCAATGGTGTTAAAGTCGCCAAAACTGAAATTAATGTTGGCAACAAACTGTGCATAGAAAACGATGGAGCAGTGGCTTCTTCTTTGGGCGAAAAGTATTATTTGGCTGTAAAACTTAATTTTGATGATAATTTGCAATTGGGCTGTGAAGCCAACAGTTATGTTAACAATGCAATTATAATTGTGGACACATTAAAATTTACATATCAAATTATACGTGGTGTGGACGTGGGCTGTATGCTTCCACTCAAAACACCATTGTTTGAAAAGATGTTGTTGACCTTCAACAGTCAGTATGTGGATAAAGTTGGAGAGATAATTGAAAGGTCTTCTTGTTTTGGCGTGGATTTGGCAAAATTTTGGCAAAGTGATGTTTTACTTGATGAATTTACACCAAAAACCCTAACCAAACTTAAAGTGATTGCAGATAAAAACATAACATTTACGCTTGATTGTGACGGAAAATCTTATAATTTTGAAACGAAACAAGATGGTGTAAACGAATTTTCCTTTAAATTATATTGCAAGCAAGTTAAACTTAAAATTGCATCTTCCAAAACCAAAGCAGACGTCAAAAAAGTTTGTTTAGAATATGTTGAAAGTTAGGTTTAATTTCTTCATCAAAAAGAGGTGAAAATATGAAATGGAAAAATCGTTTTACCAACTATAACTTTTGGATTTCAATTGTCAGTGCCGTTTTGCTTATTTTCCAAGCCTTTAACATAAAGTTCGATTTGGATTGCATAAGTGAAATTGTAACGGCTGTTTTGGGATTGTTGGTTGTTATTGGCATTATTAGTGACCCAACAAAAGTTTCTGTAAGTGAAGATAAAATTAAATCTTCAACCGAAGAAAAGGCAGAAGATAAGCCCGAAAATAAGGAAGAAGCAAAGCCTGAAACAGAAATTAACCCAGAAGTTAAAGAAACAGTAAAAGAAACTGTTGAAGAAGCAAACAAAAGCAAAGAAGATTCAACAATTCCCAGTTCTGAAAAGGATGAAGATTGTTCTAACATTTGCCAAGATGATTTCAAAGTGGTTGTAGATAAAATTTCCAAAGATTTGGAAGAGAACATCAAGATTTTGGAAAACATTAACAAAGATGTTGCACCTGAACATTCAATGGAAGAAGCAGAAATGCATGAAGTTGAAAAGGAAAGTGAAAATATAATTGATGGTCAAATTAAAATTGAAGAAGTTGAAGCACCACAAGAAATTAAAGTGGAAGATGTTGAGCCTGTTGAAGAACCAAAAATTGAAGAGATTGTGGTTCAAGCAGAAGAACATGTTGAAGACGCTTTAAAGCAAGAAGAAGTTGAACCTTCAGTTGAATCTAAAGATGTTGTTGCAACTTGCCACAGCATTGTAGGTTAAAAAGAACACGGCTCAAGCCGTGTTTTTTGTTTACATTTTTAAAGAAATAATAAAAAATTGGGTATTGACAAAATAAAGTAAGTATGGTATTATTTCGTTATAAATAACGGAGGGGTTATTATGAAAATGAAAATGAGTAAAGCAATGTTCGCAGTTCTTGCTGCACTTGGTGTATCAGCTTGTTCAAATAAAGATGCACAAGAGCATAAGGAAGTTAATGTGTTAGAAACAGAAGAAGTTAATGTTCCTGAAAAAGAAGAAGTTAAACCAGAAAAAATTGTTTTAACAGACGAGCAATCAGAATTAATCAATGATAAGTTGGATTTAATCATGGTGGCTCTTTCACGCAAAATGGGCAGGAATGTAACACAAATTAATTCCATTACTTTTGATGAAAACAGTGGAATTACACTTGACTTAAAAATTTCTGATTACAATGCAAGAAAAGATACAACAACAGATGTTAATTTGGTTGCTTATAGCACAACATATGTACAACAAGACATGCAAGAATGGAATACTGAAGTTGCAGCTTTGGCAGGACATTATGCAGGCAACAACATTGAAGGATACACAAATTTAATTGGTAAGCAATTAAAAACAATAAAAAATGCAAGTGAATTTACATACTCAACAGCAACCTTAAACAATTTAGATGTAAGTTCAATTTCCAGCAAATTAGTTTTGCAAAAACTTTGCACACGTTACACAGAAGACGGTAACTTTGCTGCTGCTGAAGAAATTATCAATTTCTTAAAAAATAATCCAAATTATTCAGCAAATCCATCAGCAAGTTGGACAAAAGTAGAAAATGCTGAAAAGACAGGTTTTGATTATATGGCATCTTTTGTTGTTACTGCAAACGGCAAAAATTATATTTATAGTTTCAAATTTGCTGGCGACGAAGATAAAACTGAAGTAAATATGGTTGAAGCACTCAAGGCATATTTCACAAATGAAGCAAGTGCATTAAAAGCAGAATTGATAGAAATTAAAGTGGAAGAAGTTGCAAAGAACTTTGTTTATGTGGAAGAAACAGAATTGATTGCAACAGCAACTGCTTGGTTGAAAGAACTTAACACTGATGAAGAAAAAGGTATTACAAGTAACGTATAATTTTATGTGGAGGTAATAAATGAAAAAAGTTTTAATACTTCTTATTGCTGCCGCAGTAGCTGTTGGCTTTTCCATTTGGGGGATTGTTGCTTACAATATGGATAAAGGACAATCCAGCAAAGTTGAAATTGTAGTTGTAGCTACAAAGGGTGGGGACGTTTCAGTTGAAATTGATGGCGAAACAAGCCTTATTACTGAACAAAACTCTTCTTCCTTTCAATTAAAAAAAGATACAATAGTAAAAGTTTCAGCAACAGCAAAAGAACAATATAAGTTTAATAAGTGGACTGCAGATACAATGTCAATCAGTTCAGATAAGTTAAATTATTCCTTTAAATGTTACAGAGATGTTAAATTAACAGGCAATTTTGTAAGGTCAGAAGCAACAATAACTGTTGTTGATGAAAAAGATGATACATTTACAGAGAACTTTAACTTTGATTTATCAACAAACTTGCTTGATACACTTAATGATAAGTACACAGCAAAACAATATTATTGTTATGTTTACAAGTTGTCAACAGGCGAAGAAGTTACTGCAAGCACAACAGTTGTAACTAATGTTACAATTACACGTTGTGAAAAGCCAATTGAATATAGCGTAAAATTTATGGACGGAGAAAGACAAATCGGCACAACACAATATTTTAACGCAGAAAACAAACAAACAGTAACAATTTCAGTGCCAGACCCAACAATACCAGGTTACACAACAAGTTGGCCAGAACCAGCATTTGATGTTAAAACATGTGAATACGAAAATCAGGTAATTAATCTTAACAAAACAATAATAAATTATCATGTAACATTTGTGTATGATGGAACACAACACGGTGAGTTCTCGTACAATGTTGAAAACAGAAACGATCCAGCAACAGTGCAAATTCCTGATGCACCTACAACAGATGAAGGTTATGAAATTAAATGGAATAGTTTTGATATAACCAACAAATTGGAAAATCTTGAAGTTGGCGCAACAAAAACACAAATTGAATATGTTGTAAGATTTATGAATGGAGAAGAAGAAGTAGGTAGAGACACTTACACCATCGAAAACAGAACAACAAAACAAATTAATGTTCCAGAAGTTCCAGTCATAAAAGGTTATGATACATCATGGGAAGATTTCGATATTACAACAGGTGAGTTAAGAAACATTGATGTAAATCTTAACAAAGACATAAAGACATACACAATCACATTTACAGGTGCTGATGGTGTAAACCCAATTGAATACACAATTTTAACTTACGAAACAGTAACCTTGCCAGAAGTTCCATCAAAAACGGGTTACTTAGGTTATTGGGATAAGACATTGGAAGAACTTGACCTTGCAAATTTAGGTGATAAAGAAGTTGCAGCATTTTACCTTGCAAAGTACACGTTAGACATTAATGTACAAACCTATTCACCAGAGATTTACGTAAAAGAAGTTGATGGTGTAAATTATGCTTATAACGTTGTTGGTGGAGTGTTAACCGAAATTTCAACCTTAAGTGATTATTGTGCTTCAATTTATAATATTGATGGTAACAATCCATACAAAGTTGGTGCTGAAGAATCACAAGATGAAGTGTTCACTTTGGAAGAATTCACAGAAAAATTAACTGCAGAATTGACAACAGGTGCACCACACATGATTACAATTTTATATTATTAACAAAAACACAGCCTTTGCTGTGTTTTTTTGTTGCACCTTGGTTTTTTATTGCAAAATAATTTTATTATGTTATAATATAATAGTTCATTGGGGTATCGCCAAGTGGTAAGGCAACGGTCTCTGAATCCGTCATTCGTTGGTTCAAATCCAACTACCCCAGCCAAAAGGATTATTATGAGAAATTTTAAAGGTTTAAAACTTATTTTTGCAATCGTGTTCACAATTCCACTTGTTGTGTGGGCATTTTTAATGGTAAATTTTATAAAGGATACAAACTTGGTGCGCACAGGCAAAGAAGCAACTGCAACAGTAACAAACTATGCAAGTGATGTTATAATAAACGATGTGCCAATGTTCAAACTTTATTACGTGTTTACAGATGACCAAGGTGTGGAGCATGAAGGTGTTACATCTGCAGCATATACGCAGTATCAAGCAGAGCACACGCACACCTTGCAAATTAAGTATAACAGCAAATTTGAATCTATCCAAGCAGACTATAAATGTACAAACACAATTTTGCTTTGGGTCTTGCCAATTTTTGGAGCAGTGGGCATAGGGTTTTGGGTTGCTTTAATTTTGGAAATAAAAGGTGATGGCACTTCAAAACAAGTTATTAAATTGGGCACACCAAAAAAGGCAACCTTCTTATATGCAAATTCCAAAATGATGGTTAATGATGTTCCATATTTCTACATACAGTTTGAGTATACAGATGAACAAGGCAACAAAAGACAACAAAGAACACAGTGTAAATATAGTTATGAAGAACAAGCATTCTTCCAACAACTTGGTGAATTTGATATTATGGAATATCATGGCCATGTTGCAGTAAACCAAAAAATTGACATTGCAGAACTTAACAAAAAATTAAAAAGACAAGAAGCAGGCATAATGTATAAAACATGCAATTATTGTGGAAGCACAATAAGTGTGGCAGATAAAAAATGCCCAAACTGTGGTTCAAATGATTTTAAGACAGAATAAAAAAACACTTTAACATTGCGTTAAAGTGTTTGTTTTTTGCATTATGCTTGTGGATAAATAATCTTGCCGTTTACAACTGTTAATGATGCTTCTGAGTTTAAGAAGCAGAGTGGGTCTGTTTCATTTATTAAATCAAGTGAAAGTAACACAAAATCTGCATCCATGCCAACTTTAATTTGTCCACGTACATCATCTTGGCGCATTTGTTTTGCACCACCAATTGTCATGCAATCAATTGCTTGTTGAATGGTTAACATTTCACTTCTGTTTCTATCACAAGATGAATCAACACCAAGACCTCTGTGTGTGCCAATGTAAAAGCCATAAACAGGACTGCCTGTGCCACCACATGGATTATCAGTTGCAAAGGAGAGCAGTGCACCAGCATTAAGAAGTGACCTATATGGGTAAGCACTTATGGCTCTTTCTTCGCCAAGATTATAAACTTCCGTTTCATAAGCCCCTGGGAATTTAATTCCCCATTCAAGGTCCACATTTGCAACAACATCAAGTTCAGCAAATCTGCTAATATCATTTTCAGCAATAAATTCGCAGTGAGTTATAACGTTTTTAACAACATCACTTTTATAATTCTTTTGTGCTTCTTCAATGGCATCAAGTCCATCTCTCATTGCTGCATCACCAATTGCGTGCAAGTGGGCAACAAGGCCATATCTGTTTACTTGTTCAATGGCATGTGTAAGTTTACGTTTAGATTCATTGCTTGCCCAACGTCCAGCACCATACCAATTTTCTTTATATTCAGGATTGTAGGCTTCAAGCATATAAGCCGTGCCAACTTCACCAACACCATCCATAAAGAACTTTACATCAGTAAGTTCAAACATTCCACCAGCACATTCTTTTTTTCTATCTGCAATGTGTTTAATAACTTGTTTTATGTGTTCTTCACTTTTATTTTCAACCGTCCATGCTGCTTGAACTTTAAGTGATAACAGACCAGCCTTGTCAAGTTGTTCATAAGCAGAGCACAGGTTATCATTTGAAATTTCATCTTCAATAAAAATGTCAACATATGCTGTGTAACCCATTTTTGCATAAATTTTTTGTGCTTCCAAAATTATTGATTTATATTCTTCAACTGTGTATCTTGGGAAGTTAGGGTTAGATTTAATAAGTTCATCCATGGCAGTGTCACGGAAAGTTCCAAGCAAATTGCCATCGGCATCTTTTTCAATTATTCCACCTTCTGGGGCTTGTGCCTCTTTTGTTACTTCACAAAGGTCAAGCATTGCTTGGTTAACAAAACAAGAGTGGCAATCATGAGATTTTAAGAAAATTGGTTTTGAACTTATGCCATTTAACCTTTCAAATTCAGCCTTTGTTGGTGTGCCATTTGTAAATAAGTTATAATTCCAGCCATAACCAAGGTAATATTCTTTTGTAGGATTGCTTGTAACATATTCTTCAACAGCACTAAACAATCCTTCGCTTGATTGAATGTTGCTTAATTCCAAGGTGTGCATAACTTCGCTTTCACCAGCAACATACGCATGAGTGTGAGCATCACTAAAGCCACTTATACCAAAGGAAGTGCTTTCATCTTTAACAATTGTTGTGTCGGTAATGTATTTTTGTGCATCGGCTTTTGTACCAACAAAAATAAATTTTCCGTCCTTAACTGCAACTGCTTCAGCACGAGAATCCAAATCTCCCGTATAAAAATTTGCATAAACAACCAAGTCTGCATAAACTTGTTTGTTGCAACCAACAAAGATAAGACTACACAAAGAGAGTATAGGTATCAATGCAAAAGCAAACAATTTTTTTAATTTCATATTGCCTCCATAAATATAAAATATTCTAACACAAAAAGTTTCAATTAACAAATGTTTAATGAGAATAAAAAAAGCGAGTGATTAACTCGCTTTAATTTTTGTTTTATTCAGCTTTGAACAAACCTTTCAATAAGTTCAATTTGTCTTCATTGCCTGCCAATTTTGTTTCCAATTCTGCTTCAATTGCTGATTTGGAATCTGGATCAATCTCACTGAACATACCTTGCATATTTCCAGCAAACAAGGTTACTAATTCAGAATCTGCAAGTGCATCTGCAAGATTTTCTGGGTTTTCAAGAAGAGTTGCAACAGATTCTTCATCTATTTCTACTTTAATGTTGTCTGGGTCATCTGTGTTTACTGTAAGCACACTTGCAACTGTTGCAAACATCTTACCTTCTTTTTCAAAGTCAATGTTTTCAATTTGTATTGCACCTTCTGTCATGTCACGTACAATGCCTGATACAACGTTTGTAACTGTATCTTTAATTACTTGTGGAGCATTTGCAATGTTATCAAACACTTCTTGCAATTGTTCTGGTTCCATTTGTGCAAGTGCTTCAATTGGGTTGCCACCACTTAACATATCTTTAACTTCCAAAACAGATTTAATAAGACCTGGCAATTTTTCCAAATCATCATATAAATACATTGTTTGGCCATCATGTTCATATGTCATCATTTGCATTTTGGTATTTTTAAATACCCAATCTGTAACTGTAACTGCTTTTGACTTGTTTGTGTGGTCTTCAACCATTTGAACAATTTGGTTATCAGCAATCATTGGAACTGCTGTCAAATTTTTCAATGCTGGAGCAAAGGCGAACACTGGGAACACAAGAATAATTGCAACCAAAGCACCTTTAACTGCACCAATCAAACCTAAAGTTCTAATTGCTGTGCCTTTCTTTGTGTGTCTAAATATAATGCCAAAGATGATTTTTGTAAGAAGACCAAGCACAAGCATCAATGCAATTGCACATAACCAGAACACAACAACTTTTACAAGTCCTGGCACCATGTCTGCCATGGCTGAAAGGTCCATACCTTCAAAATTCAACTTGCTTTTCAAAAAATCAAGTATGGTTAGGCCGCTTTCGCCACCGATGAAAGAGAGAATGCCTGAATCCATCTTAAGCACAGCGTTTGTTATTGGTGTACAAATGAAATATGATGTTACAGCACTTGCAGCAACAGAGCACAAAGCAACAAGTTTGTTTTGCCATCTGCCAAACAAGCCGAAGAACAATCCCAAGCCAATAATTACTAAAACGAAAATATCAATATAACTCATAATTAACTCCTTGATTGTATTATACACAAATCTAAAATGAATTTCAAGCAAACTTGCAAGATTTCTTCAAGTTTTTTTATTAAATTTTGTTAAATTTAATATTATATAGCCCAAACAAAGTACTTTTATACCTATATTTAAGCACTTTTGCCACTCACAAACCCCATCAAACAAAAAACAAACCCATTTTTGGGTCTGTTTTGTTTTAGTTTTACCAAACGCTAAAAATACTCATTGGTTCTGGCTTTGGTTCTTTTACTTTCCTTACTGCCAAATGTACAGGATATTCTTTGTAATTTTCTTTTGGTGGATATTTTGCAAGCATTTCGTTTCTTACTTCTTTAACAACTTGTTCTAAAAGTGGCCAAGTGTTTTTGTATATATATAAGTCATAAGCGTCATATTGTTTGAGTTTAGGGAGTTTAACAGCCTTTTGCAAATATGTTTCTTTTAATGCCTTTGCATATTCTTCATAAACTTTTATTGTGTATTTATTGATTTCGTTGCCATAATATTCTTCCAAGATATTGTACTTGGCATATTCATAGCATTTACCATAATCTTTTGTTTTTAAGCCACTGTCCATAAAAACATTTTCTTTAAGGAATTTGCCCATATCGGAAAAAGCCTTATCTCTGCGAGTTGATAAATTTTTACATATTTTGCCGTATTCTTCTGCAGTTAAAGGTTTGGTTGTTTCAGCCATAATTACCTCCAAATTTACTTACTGTTTAAATTATATCATATAGCACTAACAATTTCAATACTTTTTTTATAAATTTTCGACATTTTTAAAACTATTGACAAATATTGGGTTTTGATAGTATAATATTGTTATGATGAACACAAAAGAAGAATATTCAAAATATATCAACATTGAAACAGTCATGAATTTTGCACAAATAGTTAGCAAAAAGATGCTTAAAGATGTTAAGCGCATGAATATTTCCATGGACGATGACAAATTTGTTATTGAATTGTTTATGCAAGAAAAAGAAAATAATTTATTGTATGATTTGTTTATTACAATTCTTTCACCAGATGAGATTGCTTTAAGAACTAATAATATGACAAATGAAATGCAGATGTTGCCAAACGCATGGAAAAAGTATATGGATAGGGTATGTTCAGAGTACAATACAGATGTTGATGTGGAATCCACTCAACAAAAATTATAAATTTTGCGTTTAATTTTTGAGGTTATTATATGAACAAGGTTAATTTAGAAGAATTATATTCAAAATATGTCAATGACAAAGTAGGATATGCTTTTGCTGAAGTTGTTCGCAGGAACATATCCAATAACGCCAAATCAAAAGATGAAGATACTTTTATAAACGGAATTCTTACAATTCCTTCCAAAATTCCAACAGAAGATTTGGTTATTGCAATAAAATCACCTTTTGAGGCAGTGTTGGATACAAGCAAAATGCAAAGTCAACTTTGTGATGAAGTGGAAGCGGTGCAATTGTTGTGGCTTAATTTTATGTCCGAACTTTACAAGGAAACTTACAAAGAAGATTATGTGAACTACATGGCAACAAAGCAAGATAAAAGTCAAGGTCATGATAGAGACGCTTTTGCAATGTTAAAAGCATATTATGAAGAAGAATTTGATAATTCCTTGTTTTACGTAGATACAAAGCAACAATAAGCAATAAAAAATCACCAATTTTGGTGATTTTTTGTTATCTTTAATATTAGTCAATTACAATGTGTTGTCTACTACATATACGCTTGCATCTTCTTGATATGCTTTGAATTCTGCAGGCATTTCTTCACTGTGTTTCATTAAATCTGGCAAAATGGATGAGTCTATGTCTGACATAAGGTCATCAAATTTTACAATACCATTAAAGGAAGAGTCACGTAATTCAATTACATCGCCCCTAAAGTTAAATAATTTGTTAACTTTTTCATTATTTTGCAATAACCATGGTTTGTTTTTATCTTTAATTTTGAAATTTTTATCAGGGTAGATATTTGGGTCCAAACCAGGTCTATTTAAATAATCTTGCACATATTGTTCCAAATAATCTGCAAAATTGCAAAGGTCACTTTCCTTTACAAAATAAGTTTTGGATTTTTTATAGCAGAAAATGTAAATTGCAAGTGCATCTTTAATGGATAATTTAATGTGATGTTTGAAAATTGGTAACATAATTCACTCCTAAATACTTGAAATTTTTATTCTGCAAGTATTTTAACAGATAATTGCCATTTTGTCAATACTGACAATTTTTTGTAGGCAAGAGAAGTTATATGTAAATGCTTTACTATATAGCTATTTTTTGATAAAATTTTTTTTAGATAATTAATATTATCAAAGAGGTAATATATGACAATTGTAAAATCGCCTAGTTGGAAAAAGGTTTTGGAATTTTCCTTGCCTGCTGTTATTGCAGGTGCAATATTTGTGCTTTCCATGATAATTAAGCAAGTTCAGCCTTTTGGTTTAAACCAATTTGGTTACATAGACTATAATTCGGGTTTGGTGCCTGCCTACACTGGTTTATGGGATTTTTTGCATGGAGATGCAAATTTCTTTGTTAATTGGAATTTGGGTGCTGGTGGCAATGTGTATGCATCTTGGATTTTGAACAGTTTTTTATGTCCAATTAATTTTTTGGTGGCAATTTTCCCAAGAGAGAGCATAATTTATTCCATCTCTTTATTAATGGTTATAAAATTAGCTTTGATGGCAACCACTGCTTATGTTTGTTTTAAGAATTTCTTTAAAAATTGCAACAGTGTAATTTTGTTATTGTTCAGCATTTTGTGGACATATTCAGGTTGGACTTTGGTGCATTATACAAACATTGGTTGGCTTGATTTGATGATTTTATTGCCACTTTTGGTTTTGGCATTAAAAAATTTGGTTAAAAATGGCAAAAGTGTTTGGTTTGTTGTTATCCTTTCTTATATGCTCATGCTAAGTTATTATATTTCATACATGGTTTTGGTTGGTATTCTTTTGGTTGGTTTAACATACTTTTGCATTTTCAGGAAAGATGTTAAAAAAGTTGCAAGCAAGTTGTTCTTTTCAATAATAATTTCCATACTAATAAGTGCCGTTGCCTTCATACCTTCTTGCATAACATCACTTGGTGCACACAGGTTTGGTTCTGCAAACACCGATGCTACAGAATTTGCAGGATTATTCACACCTTTCTTTTCAAAATTTGTTACAATAACAATGTTCGCCTTGCCGGTTGTGTTCTTTGTAAGGCTTATGTTTAAAATTAAGCAAGATAAAAAAACAATTTTATTCTTCTTAATTTCATTTATAATATTAGCATGTGGTTTAATTATCGAGCCAATTAATAAAATGTGGCATACAGGAAGTTATTACTGTTTCCCATATAGATATTCTTTCTTAATTATACTTTTAATGACCTTTGCGTCCCTTTATTATATAGATCACTTTGTTGAGCAAAAGGAATTTATACAAAAAGAAAAATCTAACACAATAGAAATGATATCTTTTATTATAATTGGTGCAATCAGTTTATTATTGCTTGTTTTGTTTTTCTTGTTTGGCACATCATATATTGTCTCTCACCCATACAGGGATTTAGATTTTGGTTCAAGCATTGTTTATTTAACTGTTTTTGGCATAACATATGTTGTTATTGAATTATGCCTACGTTTGAAAACCAAAAAATTAAGATTGGGAAATCTTGCTGGTGGAATTTTGATTTTTGTTCTTTGTTTGGCACAAATTTTAAGTTTTAACACAGGCTTCATTTCTTATTCTTACCCAAATTCAACCGGAGATGTTGATAATGCTTTAAGAATTAATACATCTGAATTAAGCAACCAATATAAATTGAAAGATGCAGATAACATTTATATGGCAAACTTTGCTTATTTTACCAATTTCCCAAGCCTTTCAACTTGGATTCACATTTCAAGTGAAGAACAGTGGGTTGGTCATTCTAAATTGGGCTATCAATCTGCTTCCACATCGCTATATTCTGCAGGTGGTACAGTTTTAACTGATATTTTGCTTGGTAATAAGTATGTGCTTACAAAAAGGGATTTGCCATCACAATATTATACAAAACTTGATAGTTTTGAATTTACCGATACTGAAGAAGTTGATGATGAAATAAAAGTTATTAAATATGATGTGAACTTATATGAACTTAACTTTAACATTAACCCTGTGTTTACAACAGATGTGGATTTATCCACACTTTTAAAAGATTACGATTACAAAGATTCAGTTGAAGTGCAAAATGTGCTTTACAAAACATTATTTAATCAAGAAGAAAATATTATGAGCAATGTTGCTTATACAATCACAGAAGAAGACGACAAGTTCGTGATTGAAGCAACCGTGCCAAGCGATCAAATTATTTATTTACAAAATGTTTATGGAGACATGATTTTTAGTTTTGACGAATATAAATATCGTTCATCTTTAGGCTTATTTGATTTTGGTATAAACAGTTCAGGCACTTTAAAATTTGAAATTTTAGATGAAGACAAATATTTGGATTTAACCACTTTGCAAGAAAAATTAAAAATGTATTCATTTGATGTTGAAAAATTTAAGACAGTTTATGACGCAAGTTATGTAAACAACAATTCAACCATAGAATTTGCAGGTGCTACGTTAAAAATAAGTTTGGATAATACTCAACACGATAAATATGCTTTTGTTCCTTTTATTAACCTTAAAGATACATCTTTGGTTTTAAACAATAGAACTGCACAACTTACAAACGCAGTAGATACTTATATGTTTGTTGAAATTGCCAATGATGAAAACGTAATGCAATTAACAAACACACCAACGATGTTAAAAGTCAGTTTAATAATTACAATAAGTGCAATTGTGGTGTTTGTAGTGTTTGAAATACTCAACAAAACATTAAAATTAGACCATACCAGACCTGTTGTTTGGATTGGATTTGTTGGGGCAGTAATTTTGACAAGTGTAGTTGCATTCCTGATTTATCTAAAACCACTGTTTGAATTCTTTAAAATTATTGTCTTGGCAATTTTCTAGTGTCAAAACATATTAAAAAAACTGCTATTCGGCAGTTTTTTCTTTATCTTTTTTGTTATACTTTGGGTTAAACACAAAGAACTTATCAAATAAGTATTCAGTTATGAAATTTATAACCATTGTTAACCCTAAAACAAGATATTCGTTCCAACCAATGCCGGCAAGTGCATCTCCCCACCATGTTGAAAGTGGAGTAAACACTGCATAGTAACCAGCAACTTTAAGCATTGCAATTGGCACATTGTTGGAAGATTTAAATGTAAATTTACGGTTAAAGGTAAAGTTCCAAACAACCGAACACACAAGTGCAATTAAATATGCTGGCCAATATGGCATTTTTGCAATTTCATTAAGCAGAGTGAAGGTTAAAATTTGCACAACACCTGCAGAGATGGAAAACAACAAAAATTTAACCGATTCAAGTACGGTTGCCTTTGTTGCCACCTTTTTTGATTCTTCATTTTCATTTTTCATACCAAAATTCTATAAAATTTGCGTTATTAAGTCAAATGTTAATGATATAGACATAAAAAATCTAGGCAATGCCTAGAAAGTGGTGGACCGTCGGGGACTCGAACCCCGGACCCACTGATTAAGAGTTAATACTCAGTTAGTTGTCTAGGGACAATAACTTTTGCAACTTTTGTTAAATCCAACATGTTTTGCCTTAAATTACGTGGTTTGTGAGGGTTGTGCAGATTTTTGAGTTGCAACACAAGTTGTGTAAATTTTAGTAAAAATTTTTTATAATTATTTTTAGAAAAATTTTTAGAAGGCTTAATTTGGCCTTGATTAATTAATAATATAAACTTTGACACGTAATAAGTTTATGTTAAATTTTAAAGGATAAGGAGATACTGATGATAGAAGATAAAAGATTTAAAGTAAAGATTTATGATGATGAAAGGATTGTTGTTAATATGCATGATTTCAATCCTTATAGAAACAGAAAAACATGAAATGGAAGGAAGAGATCCAATAAGAAGATAGGGTATATGTCCAAACAAGCATATTTCAGAACTATCCACAGATGATTAACAAGATTATATTCTTTGGATATTGATGATAAAAAGTGTAAATTTATTACACTTACTCTTGATAAACATATTGATTATGAGAACCTTAACAAAAAGTTCAATGCCTTTATTATTGCAATTAAAAGAAATTTTGATAAAGAAAATTTTGAAA
>CALCEI010000151.1 GCA_937900575.1 uncultured Clostridia bacterium | reverse complement strand
CATAGTTGTTATAATCCATGAAATCTTTTGCTTCCATAATGTCTTTTTTAAGGAACAATGCACCAATTTTTGTTTTTAAACTTTTTGTGCATATGCCTTTTATCATTTTAAGCATTTCCAAACATGCGCCTTCTGTTGATTTTAACAGGACATTGCCAGCAAAACCATCACACACAACAACGTCGTAATTGCCTTTTAACAGATCTCTACTTTCCATATTGCCAACAAAATTAATTTGTTTGCTGTTTGCAAGCAATTGATAAGTTTCTTTACGCAAGGCATCTCCCTTTTCGGATTCCACACCAATATTTAAAAGAGCAACACGTGGGCGTTCTATATTATAAGTTTTTTGCAGATATAAACTGCTCATCAATGCAAATTGTGTAAGTTGCAAACTATCGCAATCAACGTTGGCACCACTATCACAAATTCCAACAAATTTTCCATTCATTGTTGGTAAAATTGGGCAAAATGCAGGGCGCTTTACGCCACGGATACGTCCAACTTTCATAACTGTACCAGCAAGGATTGCACCCGTTGAGCCTGTTGAGACAAATGCATTAACTGTGTCATCTGCATGCATAAGTTCAAAAGCTTTTACAATGGAGCTTTCTCTTTTTTGTCTTATTGCAACTGTTGGTTGATCGTTGCATGTAATTTCTTCTGGAGCATGCAAAATTTCAACACGGGAAGCATCATAAGTGTAGTTTGCAAGTTTGCTTTTTATAATGTTTTCGTCGCCTGCAAAAATAATATATAAATCATCAATAGAATTAAGTGCTTTTATTGCACCTTCAATGTTTGCATCTGGGGATAAATCTCCACCAAAAGTATCAACAACAACTTTAATCATTTATTCACCAATCCTTTTAACATAACATCTTCTGCGTTTATGTAACACACTATCAAAGGCCTTCCATTGATTTTGGATGTTTAAATTGTCTTCCAAATTCAAATTTGTTTCTGCATATTCAACACCACCGGTTGTAAGCATATCCATAATGTTGGCAATAAGTGC
>CALCEI010000150.1 GCA_937900575.1 uncultured Clostridia bacterium | reverse complement strand
CTGGTTTGTTTGTGGATGACTTGGAAGATAATTTGGCATCTTGCACAGATTTAACCACACTTACAAAAGAAGAAGAAAAAGCAACATATTATTTTAGATTGTTGTTTGTGGCTAATGAGTAGGAGGTTGCAAATGAAAAAGAAAATTTTATGTTTATTACTTGTTCTTGCAATGTTCCCAATTGGCTTTTTGTTTGTGGGCTGTGCAAAACCGGGCTATGCATTAACAAATTTATCAACAGATTATAACAACATTGTGGAAGATTGTACTTCATTTAAAATTTTAGAACAAAAAATTGTTGTGGATTACACCATATTTAAAGATACAGAACAAAATGCATTTTTAGACAATTTGATTACAAACAAAAATCCATACAAAAAAATTAACGAAGTTTATAACTATATGTTCAACAATTCCATGTTGTTTGCTTATTCTTATTTAACAAGCTGTGCCAAAGACGACATTGGCGTTCCAGAAGCCTTGGCTTTGGAAGTTAAAACAAACTTAGACAACCTTAAAGCAGAAATTAAAAATGTGGATATGGCAAATTCTCATTTGGCAGATATTGTTAAATTTGCATTAATTTCAAGTGAGGATAAAGAATTGAGCGAAAGTTGCATTTCTGCACTCCGCACCTTGTTTGAAAAATACGAACATCTTTTAGATTGTTCTTTAAATTTCAACAACACACTGGCAAAAATATATTTCGGTTATGCAATTGTTGGTGGCAATGTGGATTATTCCAAGTATGTTATAAGTGACGATGAAACCGATCCATTAAATTTCAAAAAAGAAACTACAATTTCTTCAGCAATTGGGTATATAACACCAAAAGTTGCATATCAAATTGCAAATTTAACACGTTGCATGTTGGAAATAGAGATTAAAGCAAAAAATCTGCCAACTTCAATTACAACTTCACCTTACAATCCACCAGCATTCTTTACAGGATATAAAACGAAAGTGGATGCAATAAACAAAGAAATAACAACCGAACAAGCTGCAACAATTGCTGGCGACGCTATACAAGCACAAGCATTGTTGGATAATTTGGTAATGCTTTATAACATCCAAAATTCAATTACAAACGATGCAGAAATATACTACACAGCGTTTGCAACAATTGAATATAGCAAAGTTAAACAAGATTTAAATAATGCAACAGTAACAGAAAAAATGTGTGCTGATATAATTGACAATTACAATGCAATAATCAATAATTATCAAACTGTTTTGGCCGCAATTGTGGCTTCTGTTGTTAAAACTAATTAGGGGGAAATTGTGTTAGAAAAAGAATATACTTGCCTTGCAGACCTTTTGTACCCAAACACAAAAGATGTAAATTATTATCTTAACAAATATGCACCAAGGGCAACCTCTGGGGAAGTTACCCGTTTGGCTCCAAGCCCAACAGGATACTTGCATATTGGTCAACTTTATCAAGCGCTTATTCACAGAATGTTGGCAAATTCAA
>CALCEI010000149.1 GCA_937900575.1 uncultured Clostridia bacterium | reverse complement strand
AATATTGCTTATGACCGTGATGATGAATTTGCTGCTGAAGATGCAGAATATTTTGCTGCAATTCAGCGTAAACGCACTATCTTGTTTATTCTAATTGCAGTTGCTGTTATAATTATAGTTATATGAAACTAAATCAAACAATTCACCAGTGATCTCATCCGCATACTTTTGTTGGCAAGAGATTATTAAATTGTTTTCATCAAGTGTTAAAGAAATTTCTTTTGCTGCGGCATATTCACTTGTTTCTGTATCGTAGATGGACTGAGTGCATTTTGTTAATTTGCCACTTGCGTTTGCTTCATATTCCCATTTATATGCTGAACTGATGATTGGTGCAGGTTGATAATAAATTATTTCATCATAAACGACGTTACCAAAGGAATCTGTGCCCTTTTTGAAATGATTGTGAAAATTATCAAAATACACATCCAAAATTTCGTACTTTATGTCACCACTAACTGTTTCAAAGGTTGTTATATAAGTGGCATCATCTTGCCATTGTTCTTGTGAACTTGGCCTATAATAAGTTTTGCAGGTTATTACATCATTTTCATACGTATATTCATCTTTAAATTTCATAAACAATGTGTGGGATGCATCATGTTGTTCGTCTTCATAAGTTTCAACTTTAAGCAACCTGTCTTGTGCATCATAAGTGTACACTGTTTTGCCGTCTATGTAAGGAGTGTAGCCTTTTTGGCTATCACCTTTTTTAGCAATTTCTTCAGTAATTAAACCTTTTTGGTTATAAGTTTTGGTGATGGAATTTACAAAATAATAAACACCGAGTTCTTCGTGGAAGTCAAATTCAGTTTTTGTGTAACTGCCATTTTCACCAATACTGAGTTGATGCTTTTTGTTGTAAGTTAATGTTTCGGTTGTACCTTCAACTTCATATGATTTTTCAAAATATGTTATGCTTGTGAAATCTGCATTAAACTTCCATGTTTCAACATCCCTATATTTCAATATGCCTTGGCCGTCATCATCATAGATTTTTCTTGTTGAAGTGTAACCCAACAAGTCTGCATCATAAACATAATTTGTTGTTACGCCAAGGTATCCATTAGGATTTACATCATAATAATATACATTTTCTGTTTCTGGCAAGAAAAATTTGTTGTTTGCCCCTTGTGGTTGTTTACATCCACCAACAAACAAGAAAGGAATAATTAACAAAATATATAATAACTTTTTCATATTCATACACCTATTATAACACAAAAATTAAAAAAATGTTATTAAAAAACACTTGCGTAATGCAAGTGCTTTTTTATTGCCTAAAAATTATATGTTGTGGGGTGGAAGGAGAGCTTAAAAGTAAATCCTTAATTGCAAGTGGACGGAAATCCTCATTTTGCAATTCTTCTTTTGTAACCCACTTAAATTCAAGATGTTTCATTGTGCCCTTATCATTTTCATCCACACTATAATCAGTTAGAGGCAATTCTTCTTCAGCTTCCACAATATAATAGAAGCCAAGTTCGTGGAAGATTTTTGCTGTTTTATCTTCAAAAAAGTTTTCTACAATTGCAAAAAGGTTTTCGTTTTTTGTGGTTATTGACACTTCTTCCTTCATTTCTCGTCTTACAGCAGAAAGGGTATCTTCCCCAAGTTCCACGTGACCACCAGGCAAACAATAAAAGTTGTTGCCTTCAATTTTTTGAATTAAAAATTTATCTCCTCTTTTAATGATGCCACAAACACGGAAGTTAAATTTGCCTTGTTCATTTTTAATTTCTACATCAATCATATTTCCTCCTTAAATTCAGTTAGATTATAACACAAATGTTATAATTTTGTATGCTATTTGCAACAAAAACTCCAACCACATTGGTTAGAGTTTGTTTTGTTATTTACTTTTTGCAGATTTTTTTGCAGGAGATTTCTTTTCAACAGGTTTCTTTTCTGCGGCAACTTTTTTTGTAGGAGCTTTTTTTGCGGGTTTTGGTTCAACTTCTGCTTTTGCCTTTGCTTTTTCTTTTTTTGCTGGGGCTGTTGTTGCCACAGCACCTGTGGCAGCCAAAGCTTCATAAGTTGCTGGAATCATGTCTGCAAAGTTAAGAATATATCTATAAATTTTGTTGGTTTCCACCATTTTGATTATTGCCTTTGTTTTTGCAAGTTGATAAGCCTTTTCCAAATGAGGTGTATCATTAATAATCATTTTGTAACCATGAGATAAATTATAACGTTTCCATTTAAGTCCATTGATGGAAGGATTGCCAGTTTTACAGAAAGATGCAATCATTTTTTGGAAGAGTCTGGAAAGATCAACTTCTTCATTTGTGCCCAAGGCAGCGTTGCCATCAAAGTTACCAAACAGATAGAAACAATCAACGGCATGTGCTGCACCTATGCAAGCATAAGGGCCATCATAACTTTTGTCAAAGATATAACAAAATTCTTTGCCACCAAATTGTGTGTGTGCATAAGCTTGATATTCATTGCCAGAACAAAGAGA
>CALCEI010000148.1 GCA_937900575.1 uncultured Clostridia bacterium | reverse complement strand
ATATGAAAAATATTGGAACAAACCAAAAGAAAATTCTCAAATCAATGATAATGAAAAGTAAAAAACTGACAAGTTAATTGCTTGTCAGTTTTTGTTTAAGAATTAAAACATGTTTTTAAATAAACTACTTTAAAACAAGTTGTTATTTATTTAATGTAAATCATTTCTGTTTTTTCAAACACTGAGCCGATTTTTGCCAAAGCATACAACAAAAGTGCAATGCCATAGAAAATTACAACCAAGTTTGTTGAATTAATAAACACAAAGCACAACACACCAACACAAACGTCAATCAAACCAAGAGTGAATTTCCTTATCCAATTCTTGCCACCTTGTTTTTTTATGTCTCTTGCTCTTAAAATGTTGATAATTCCATAAAGCATGTAAATTACAATCAAGTAAAACATCAAAATTCTTTGTGGTTGATTTATCAAAAGCAGTGCAACAATGCCAAAATCGGTTATCACAATGCCATTAAACAAAATTTTTCTGCCACCAACCATATGTCTTGCCATAAACAGATAATAAATTATACTTTTTGCGCCATATATAATTATGCCACAACCCATCATAAAGCCTGCAATCATATAACCAATTTCTGGAACAAGCATAATTACCATAGCGGTTGCCAACATAAATAATCCAATAACAAAATTTTCAATCTTTTGTGTTTTATTCATGTGCCACCTCCATTTCATTGTCGTTTACACTTTGCAAAAATTTCAACAATGTCTTTGTTGCTTTTTTGCCGCTGCAAATGGAATGCCCTGTAAGACTGTTTTTGGATTTGTGCACGCTTTTTGTAACCATGTCTTTTTGTTTTATTGCTGCAAGCACAAAATTTGTTAATTGTGTGCTGTTTTTATTCTTACTTTTTAAATATTCATCCACATAATAGTTTACATCAAAAGGTTTTATGCTTTGGCCAGAAAGGTTTTTGCCAAATTTTTTCCAATCTTCACTTGCATTAAGTTGAGGCTTGCGAATTATGGCTTCAATTTCTGCCCTGTATTTTTTTATTGCGTCAAAATCATAAGTTTTTAAACTAAATTTTTTGTTTGTGCCTTTCAAGTATTTTAAAGCGTACACCATTTGACAAAATGCGTTAATGTAATCTTGTGGATTATCTTTAACAATTTCAGCATAATTGCCCCACGCTGGCATGTACTTATATTTAATGAAACTATAATATCTTCATAATTGTGATTTGTTTTGTAATGGCTACTTATCATAGGGACTCGTCCCTTATAGTAAATAAAATTATGTAATTGTATAA
>CALCEI010000147.1 GCA_937900575.1 uncultured Clostridia bacterium | reverse complement strand
GGAAACAATGGATGGCAGGGATTATTCGGTCTATTGGTCAGATGATAGCGCTTGGGGCTTCTTTGATACTTTTGAAGAAGACTTTTCTGAAGAAATTCATGGTGATATTGCAGAACTTGAAACAAACGTTGCTACACAAATAAGCGAATTTGAAGGCGAAGTCAACGAAGAAATTGACGATTTCAAAGACGAAGTAAATACAAAAATTCAACGTGTTACAGAGGCAGTTGAAAAGTTGAACAGACTTGATGAAGTTCTCGCAGAATGTGAAGGATATTCGGCACACTCTGAAGAACAATCAATTATTTCACAACAAAATGCAGTTTTGGCAGAAGGTTATGCAAGCGAATCTGAACAAACTTTGACGCAGATTCAAAGCGAACATACTGAAATAATCAGCGAAATGACCACAATCAAATCTGAAACTTTAACCGAAGTAACTGCTTTGAAAAATCAATCTGTCGCAGAAGTAACAAATACAAAGAACACTGCAAAAGCAGAAATTCAAGCACTCGGTATTTTTATGCGTGATGATAGATTATTCTATATTGACGGTCAAGGTGTAACACATGAATTTAGAAACGATTACGGTGGCATTGCACCAATGGCAATACCTCACAAAGACATTATGAAAGTAAACGAAGGTTTTGCACTTTCATGGGCAGACCCTGAAGACTCCGTTTATGAAAATAATGTTTATTGCACATGGGGTGAAACTGTCATTGTCCGTAAAGTTGGTTCTTATCCTGAATCACCTTTTGACGGTGAAGTTGTTTTGACTAACACCGTAAGAAACCAATATGCACAAACACCATACATTGATGAAGTTGACAATACGATTGATTATAAATATCGTGCGTTCCCTCGTTCTATCAACAAAGTTTATTCTTATGACGACAACAACAAATTCGGTCAATGGATATATTCTTATACAAGATTGAAAACCGAATCTGTTCCGTCAAAGAAAATTCTTTATCGTGGAACAAACGAACATTACAGAAACGCATATATGAACTTTTCATCAAATACATTTAATTATGGTGATTGGGAAAATGCACCGTTCTTGTCTGAAGAACGTTTATTGCCTTGTACGGTTTACAATAGCGATTCACCGAACGCAGGTCAGATTTCTCAAATACTTGATAGAAACGATTACAAGAAACAAAAGAACGGTGAAACTTCTGAAGTAACTGACACGTCAAAACCTGTCAATGCGTTTATGAGATTTAAACTGTTATATCGTTGGGTAAGAAAAGACGCAAACGGAAACACTCTCGTTGATATTTCAAACGAAAAAGTAAATGACAATTACAAACCTTATGGTGGTTTTGTTAAGCCTGACGGAACTTTAAGAGAATATATTTATTTACCTATTTACAGAGGTTCTTTAATCAGTAACAAAGTACGTTCAATGTCAGGAAACCAAACACCTATGAGTGGTCAAACTGCACCGAACGAAAGAACTTATTGCAAAAATAACGGTTCAGGTCATGACATGATTACATGGACAGACAGACAACTTATTGAAGATTTATCAATCTTGATGTTTAAGACAACCGATTTTCAATCTGCTTTAGGTCAAGGAAAATCAAACGGTGGTTCTTCTGTCAGCGATTGTCCAAAATCAGGAACTATGGACACAAAAGGTCGTTTTTGGGGTTCAACTTCTACTGCTGAAGGTATAAAACTTTTCGGTATTGAAAACAGATATGCTTCACAGTGGGAAAGAATACTCGGTATGATTCTTGTAAATGGTCAATGGAAAGTAAAACTTTCACAGGGAACTTCTGACGGTTCAACTGTTTCAGATTACAACTTCACAGGTGAAGGTTATATTACACTTGACGCACCTGCACCGTCAGGCACTTCAGGTGGTTATATTTCTGAATCAAGAACGATTGACCATATAGGCACTGTTCCGATTGTTTATTCAGGTTCTTCAAGCACTTATGAGTGTGACGGTGGTTGGTATAATAACAGTGGAACAAGGGTCGCTCGTGTCGGTGGTGCTACGAACTGCGGTGCTTTTTGTGGTCTGTTCTGTTTCCATGTGGACAGTGAGGCTTCGGGTGCGTTCTGGTCTCTCGGCTCGTCCGTTTCTTTCAAACCTCTTTAGGGGGTTTGGGGGAACACTCCCCCAATTATGTTTTGTAGGGTTTTAATTGTCGTGGGTCGCTATTGTCGGTGGTAATACGAACAACGGTGCTATTTGTGGTCTGTTCTGTTTCAATGTGAACAATGAGGCTTCGAATGCGAACTGGAATATCGGCTCGTCCATTTCTTAAAAATTATGATTTCTAAAGGCAGTTATATATCCTGACCACTTGGTCAAAATTAACCGAACAAGAGGCACGGTTTAGTAATGAGAATGAAAGACTGTGAGGTATTTAAGAAACTATGAAAACAATCAAAGAACCTCTTTTTGAAAAATTAGTCAGTAAAGAATTGCTTGAACAAGCATTTGACAACGCAACAAAACATAAAATGAAACGTGCGTGCATAAGAAAAGCCATTGCACACAAAGAGCAGATTATCTATAAAATGATGAAACTTCTTAAAGAAAAGAAGTTGACATTGCCATTACACAAGGGCATTGACATCAATGACGGTATTTCTGCAAAACCTCGAATTATTGTAAAACCACCATTTGTTTATGATTTAGTTCTTCAATGGGCAGTTATTCTGATTCTGAAACCATACTATGAAAAGGGAATGTATGAATGGTCATGTGGAAGTATTTCAAAACGTGGTGGTGTTTACGGTAAGAGGTATATTGTAAGATACATAAAAAACAATCCTAATAAAATCAAGTATTGTGCTAAAGGTGACATTTACCACTTTTTTCAATCTGTTCCGATTGAAAGATTTAAGAAAATTCTTGACGCAAAAATTCGTGACAAAGATTTTCTTCATGTTGTGAATCTGATTCTTGATTGCAATATTATCGAGTATCATGGCGAACTTGTTGATGTTGGTTTACCAATAGGTTTTTACACAAGTCAGCATTTCGCTAATTGGTATTTACAAGGACTTGACCACTATATAAAAGAGCAACTGCACATGAAATGTTATGTCAGATATGTTGATGATTTCATTTTGCTTGGCAATAACAAAAAAGATTTACACAAAGCATTGTTTGAAATATCGAAGTATCTCACAACAATAGGGTTGAAACTTAAAGGAAATTATCAGGTCTTTAGATTTATTTATGAAGACAAGAATCACAAAGAGCATGGTCGTGTAATTGATTTTATGGGGTTTAAGTTCTATCGGAACAAAGTCACTTTGAGAAGAAAACTTTTCTACAAAATGATGAGAAAAATCAAAAAAGTTTCAAAGTTGAAAGTTATTGATATTCATTCAGCACGGCAAATAACGTGCTACATGGGTTATATAAAACATACAAATTCATACACTCTATTCAACAACAGGATAAAACCACTTGTAAACATAGGGGTATGCAAAAAGATTGTTAGTGAACACACAAAACGAAAGGAAAAGAAAAATGATTCTACAATGGAAAACAGTCGAAAGTCTTGAATGTCCTCAAGAAGTTGACGCACTTCTGACAACTTCAGGAGTTTATTACAGAAAAGATATTACCGAACAAGACGGTAAATTTATTTACAAAGAAGTTCTTTTATCAAATGACTTCAGGTTCGATATTCTTGACACGCAAGAATATATTCAGGCAATCAAAGACAAGATTGATGAAATCAATTCACAATTACACATTACAAAGTTAGACTTCTTTACTTTGCTTATTCAACCTGCTGGCATAAGTTATGAAACACTTGTAAATAAAATCAACGAACTTGGTATGCAAGCACAATGGAATTTGTGCAATCACGTTTATTATGGTGTGATTAAACCATTTTTAAGTGTGTTGCCTCTCGGTAAGACCGAAGAAGAAATTATCGAGATATTTGAAAAACACACAAACCCATACACGACAGAAACCGTTTAAAGAGCATAAAACGAATTGAAAGGTGGTGAACATAATGAAAAGATTTTTAACGGCATTATTGATGATTCTCGCTTGTGTAAATATTTCTTATGCAGAAGAAATTGCACCTGAAGAAACAGAACAAGCAGAACAAATTATTGAAATGACGGAAAACAAAGTTATTCTTAACGTCATGAAACAACCAATGAATCAGAACTCAAAACAAAAAATTGTTATGAAAAAGAACTGGTTCGTTGTGAACGTTCCTGTAAATGGAAAAATTAAAGTTCAACCGTTGAAGGCAACATACGAGGTGGAATGACATGACTGTATTATGGTACGAAGACGACAAATACAAAATCGAATTTGACGAAATGCCTGATGTTGAAGTCAGACACATCAATCGAATGTATATGTCAAAGGAAGAAATCAAAGAAATAAAAAAGAAACCGTTTATGTTTCAGACTTTCATGCATTTACTGCTTACAGTCTGTCCTGTGAGCATTTGCCGTTTACAGTCTTTCCAACAGGTTCTTTTATGGGATGATTACAGTCTGTCCGGTGCGGATTTACGCCGGCTTAACGGTTCAAAAAACTAAAAGGTGGTTTTACTATGAGTGATACAGAGAGCAATGAACAGAAAGAAAAGAAAAAGAGCAGGGGTGCTTTAAAGAAGATTATCAGAGTGTTTCTGATGGCTGTTATACTGATTGTCGCTGTGGTCCCGCTGCACGGTATTTCTTGAAAGAAACTGCATTTTGTATTATAATCAATCTAATGAATAAAAATGGAGGAGCTGAATATGAAAAAATTACTTGCCATTTTGCTGGCTGTCACTATGCTATCCGCTTTGACGGCCTGCGGAAACGAAGTT
>CALCEI010000146.1 GCA_937900575.1 uncultured Clostridia bacterium | reverse complement strand
TGTCTACATTGTCAAGTGAAAATTAAAATTTCACTAAAAAAAATCAATAAAAATTCAATAAAACTTGCATTTCCCATTTTTAGGTGTATACTCCCTAATGGTGGGATGGGGAAGGAATAACACCATGAACCACAAAAAGGACAAAGCACTATTAAAAGAATACCTTCCCAAACTTGTCAAAGGTAAAATGACATTGAATCAAGTTGCCATTTCTACCGGTTACACTGTCAGACAAATCTATGCAATCAAAAAACGATATATTGAAGAAGGTGCGTCATGCCTTATTCATAAAGGCACTAACAAACCATCCCCAAGAAGAATTCCTGAAGAAATCAGGCAGAAAGTTGTTCAGCTTTATTTGTCAAAATATGATGGGTATAACTTCACTTTTTTCAATGACATACTTTCTGATGATTATGACATTCATTTGTCATATCGCACATTATACAACATTTTGAATGAAAATGGTGTAAAAAGTCCAGAAAAACACCATCAAAAAAAGATTGAAAAACATCACAGAACAAGAACCAGAAGACAGAATGAAGGTGATTTAATGCAGATTGATGGAACACCTTTTGCATGGTTTTCTTGGTGTGGTGATAAATCCAAATATTGCATTGTGGCCGGTGTTGATGACGCAACATCAAAACTTGTTTCCATGTATATGACAGAAAATGAATGTTTATATGGGTACATGGAAATGTTAAGAATCTGTTATGAAAAATACGGTTCTCCTAGGGAAATATATTCAGACCGTGCCGCCATTTTCTGCGTTACTCCAAGACAGAAAGACAAACTGACAATTCTGGAACAGTTGCAAGGTGTACACGAAAAAAAGACACAATGGCAAAGAATCTTGGATCAAATGCACATCAACCAAATATTGGCATGGTCACCACAAGCCAAAGGCCGTGTAGAAAGAATGTGGCACACTGTTCAGGACAGATTGCCGCACTATTTCAAAAAACATCACATCAGAACCATGGAAGAAGCAAACAAGTTTATGAATGAAGTATTCATTCCAATCTACAATGAAAAGTTCGGAAAAGAACCGGCAGATGATGACACTTTCTACGCAAGACTGAATGATGATGATTTAGACCAGATTCTATGTGCAAGATTCCCACTAAGAACAGATGTCAACGGACAATTCAAATTCCGTGGAATGACATTTGCCGTTGAAGGTGCAAGATATTGTGCAACAAAAAACATTGAACTGTGCGTGAATCAACAAGGTCTGATGGTTTATCTTGGCGGTCAATATTATAAATGCACACTTCTGGATGAAATTATAGATGAAGTGAATGACCTTGTTCCAAAGGTAGTCAAAAACATCATTCAGGAATCTTTGATGAGAGATATGAAGAAAGAATCAGCCTAATGTCTTAATGTAATTGAAAAATATTTCAATGCAACGCATTTTGCGTTGATAACATCCGGCAAGTGACATTGAATATTTTTCCATCAAATGCAAAGCACTTGCAGCATAATCGTTTTCAGAAATTCTTTTTGGATTTTTGAAGTGGATTTTTGATTTTTTTCATCTACACCTAATGATTGACTATATCCTGGTATTTGATAATAT
>CALCEI010000145.1 GCA_937900575.1 uncultured Clostridia bacterium | reverse complement strand
GTTGGAGAGTGAAAATGAATAATGTTATATTAACAAAAGCGAGTGTTGTTAGAAACATTAAAGACCAAAAGTTTACCTGCAAATTGAGTGCAGATAAACGTGCAATCGTTTCCAATTTGGCTGAAGAAACCTTATCAACTTTAGGTTACAGCAAAGTTGAAGATTTAAATCCAGAAACAAAACAAGATTTGTTGAATTCAGGTTTGATTTTGGGCAACACAAACAACACTTTCATCAACAAAAACAAGGTTGCAATAAGTTTGTTTGAAGGCGAACACTTCACAGTTAAAACTGCATGTGTGGGATATGAAGAAAGCGAACTTAAAAACATAACCGAGCATGTAAAAGCATTGGATAACAAAATTACTTTTGCTTATTCGGATAAATTTGGTTACTTAACAAGTGATATTTCACTTATTGGTTGTGGACTTAAATTGGAAAGTTACATTGATTTATCTTCAATCTGTGCACTTGGAAAAATTAACCAAGTGGTGCAAAACATTAGACATTTGGGCTATAATTTGCAACAATATGATAAAGAGATTTATGTTTTAAGTTCAACATGCAATTTGGGTTACACAGAAACAGAAATCTTTGAAAATTTCAGCAAAATGCTTGGTGAAGTTCAAAATTTGGAAACAGAAAGCGCACAATTGCTTGCTTCAACTTCCAAAGACGAAATTATGGATAAATCTTTTAGAAGTTTGGCAATTTTGGGTTCGGCTTATCTTATGAATTGCGATGAACTTAAAGCACATCTTGGCACAATCCGTTTGGCAAGGAATTTAAACTTTGTTGATGTGGATTTGGAAAAGATAAACAAACTTTCTATGTTATCATTAAACGGAAAAGAATATGTTTCGCAAAGCGAACTTATTGATTTGGCAACAAAAGTTAGAACAATAATAAAAGGAGAATAAGCATGTACAATTTAACAGATTTGGCAAGCAGATGCCTTCAAGTTGGGCAACAATTTGCAAGTAACTATGGCAATGAATTTGGCACAGAACATGTTTTGTATGGTTTGGCAAAAGTTGATAGCAAAGCAAAATCTTTGCTTAATGCCTTTAAGGTTAGCGCAGAAGTAATTAAGCAAGTTTTGGATAATGTAAGTGGCAATATACCTTCAAGCACGGTGGAAATTACACCAAGGACAAGGGAACTCCTTATGATTGCCGGCAGTGTTGCAAAACGCACACACAGTGCCTATATCTCTCCAGAACATTTGCTTGTTGCACTTTTAAGTCAAGAAGATAGTTTTGCCATAAACATTTTGGCAGGAGCATTAAAACTTAATGTGTTTGAAATGCGTAACCGTGCAATTATGCTTATTGCTTCAAACAAACCAGAAAGAGATTTTGAAGACGAAGGTTTGGTTGCAGTTGGCAATTTAAGTGGAAGCAGAAAGAAACCAAAACAAGAAGAATATAAAAGCGAATTGCCACAAGAACTTTTGGATATGGGCTCAGATTTAACCTTGCGTGCAAAAAACGGCAAAATAGACCCAATTATTGGCCGTGATGAAGAAATTGAACGCATGATTGAAATTTTGTGCAGAAAAACCAAAAACAACCCAGTGCTTATTGGTGAAGCAGGTGTTGGTAAAACTGCAGTTGTGGAAGGTTTGGCAAAGCGAATTGTTGCTGGCGATGTGCCTGCTTTCTTAAAAAACAAAACAATTTACAGTTTGGATATTGGTGGACTTATGGCTGGCACAAAATATCGTGGTTCTATGGAAGAAAAACTTAAAAATGCCATTGAAACAATCATAAACAATCAAAATATTATTACTTTTATTGATGAAATTCACACTTTGGCACAAGTTGGCAGTGATAAGGGCGAAACAAACCCAGCAGATATGTTAAAGCCATATTTAGCACGTGGTGAAATGCAAACAATTGGTGCAACCACAACAGATGAATATAGGAAATATATTGAGCAAGATAAAGCCTTGGAAAGACGTTTCCAACCAATTAATGTTGACCCACCAACAGTTGAACAAACAATTGAAATTTTGACGGGTTTACGTGCAAGTTATGAAAACTTCCACCAAGTTAAAATAACAGATGAAGCAATTAGTGCTGCTGCAACACTTTCAGATAGATACATTCAAGATAGAAGTTTGCCAGATAAGGCAATTGACTTGATTGACGAAGCAGCAAGCAGGGCAAAAGTAAAAATTAATTACGAAAGCCCAGAAGTTGTTGCACTTAAAGATAAATTGGAAAAACTTAATGCAGAAAAAGAATCTGCAGTTGAAACAGAAGATTTTGCTTTGGCAGGCAAGTTAAGGGACGAAATTGCAAGTTTAAAAGAAGAAATTGCAGAGCATAAAAATGCAACTGCAACTGATGGTAACCATGCAGTTATTACCGAACACGAAATTGCAGAAGTTGTAAGCAAATGGACCAACATTCCACTTACAAAATTAACAGAAGGGGAAGCAGAACGTTTGCTTAACTTGGAAAAAGTGTTGCAAGAACGTGTTAAAGGTCAAGATGAAGCAGTTGAAAAGGTTGCAAAAGCCATTAGACGTAGCAGAATTGGCATAAGGGACGGCAGAAGACCAATTGGCAGTTTCTTGTTCCTTGGACCAACAGGTGTTGGTAAAACTGAACTTAGCAAAGCACTTGCAGAAGCATTGTTTGATAACGAAAACAAAATCATTCGTCTTGACATGAGCGAATATATGGAAGCACACAGCATTTCCAAACTTATTGGTAGCCCTCCAGGTTACGTAGGTTTTGACGATGGTGGCCAACTTACTGAATCGGTTAGAAGAAAACCATATAGCGTTGTGTTGTTTGATGAAATTGAAAAAGCACATCCAGAAGTGTTCAACATGTTGTTGCAAATTTTAGATGACGGACGTCTTACAGATAGCCATGGCAAAGTTGTAAGTTTTAAAAACACAATAATTATTTTAACTTCCAACATTGGCAGTGATAAACTTTATAAACAAGGTGTTGAATTGGGCTTTGCAGAAAGCAAAAAGCAAGAACAAGATAAGCAAACTGCAGTGCTTGATGAACTTAAAAAGCACTTTAAACCAGAACTTATCAACAGAATTGATAACATTGTTGTCTTCAACAAACTTTCGGCATCTGTTCTTAAGGATATTGCAAAGAAAATGCTTGCAGGATTAAACAAAAATTTGGCAGCAAATAATGTTGAATTAAAATTTACTGCAAACACTTTGAATTTCCTTGTAAAAAATGGAACAAATGATGACTTTGGTGCACGTCCACTTCGCAGACTTATCACAAGCAAAATTGAAGATGAACTTGCAGACAAAATGCTTAAGGGCGAAATTAAGTCTGGCGACAAAGTTGTTGTTGAATGTAAAGAAAACAAACTTATTTTCTTAACAAAACAAGAATAAAAAAGAGTAGGCAACTGCCTATTCTTTTTTTGTTTTTATTGTGCCATTTGAAATTTCCATGATATTGAATTTTTCAAAGGCGGGAACAAGTTTTTCTTCACATGCAATAATGGTTGATTTTGCATTGTTTAAAATGTTGGTTGCAAGTGGTATTAAATTTTCATCAAAATCTTCAAAAAAGTATTCTAAAATCAAGTATTTTGGGTTGTGAATTATGGCACGAAGAAGTGTAATGATTTTTTGTTCA
>CALCEI010000144.1 GCA_937900575.1 uncultured Clostridia bacterium | reverse complement strand
GTATTGAAGGAAGTTCTTTGCTTGGCGAATTGGCAAACTGCACAAGCCGTAATGCTGACATCAATGAGTTGTTTATTGTTGAAGGCAGGTCTGCTGGTGGCACTGCAAAGCAGGGCAGGGATAGATATTTCCAAGCAGTTTTACCACTTCGTGGTAAACCACTTAATAGTGAAAAGAAACGTATTGACCAAGTGCTTGCAAATGAAGAAATCAGGACAATCATTGGTGCCTTGGGCACAGGCATTGGGGAAGATTTTAAAATTGAAAATTTAAAGTATAACAAAATCATCATTTTAAGTGATGCTGACCCAGACGGTATGCATATTCGTTGCATTTTGCTTACCTTCTTCTTTAGGTACATGCGTCCACTCATCACAAATGGCAACATATACGTTGGCATGCCACCACTTTATGGCGTAAAAACCAAAGACGGAATGAAATATTGCTATACAGACGAAGAATTGGCAGAAGCAACCAAAGACTTAAAGAAATATGTTGTTCAACGTTATAAAGGTCTTGGCGAAATGAACGATGACCAATTGCGTGATACCACCTTGGACCCAGCAAAACGTAGCATAATTAGAGTTGGCGTTGAAGATGCAGTGCTTGCAGATAAAGAAATAACCTTGTGGATGGGAGATGAAATTGGCCCACGTAAAGATTACATCAACAAGTACGCAAACTTTAACCGTGTTGATAATTTCAACAACAACATTGAGGAGGAGGAATAATGAGCAAGAAAGATAAATTAGAACAAATAAAAAGCATTATTCCAACTGGACAACTTATTAACAAAACAGTTGAAGAAGTTATGACAACAAGCATGTTGCCATATAGTGAATATGTAATTTTGGACCGTGCACTTCCACGTGTGGAAGATGGTTTAAAACCAGTTCAAAGACGTATTTTATACGATATGTACCACGAACTTGGCTTAACACCAGACCAAGAATTTAGAAAATGTGCTTTGGCAGTTGGTGACACCTTGGGTAAATATCACCCACATGGTGATAGTTCCGTTTATGGTGCGCTTGCACGTATGGCGCAAACCTTTGTTATGGGTGAAACTCTTATTGAAGGTCATGGTAACTTTGGCTCCATTGATGGTGATACACCTGCTGCAATGCGTTACACAGAGTGTAGGTTAACACCACTTGCAATGGTACTTATGAAGGATTTGGATAAAGATACCGTAAACTTCAGTTTTAACTTTGATGATACAAGAAAAGAACCAGATTATATGCCAGGTTGTTTCCCTAACTTATTTGTTAATGGAGCAATGGGTATTGCCGTTGGTTTGGCAACAAACATTCCAACACATAACCTTGGCGAAATGATTGATGGTTGTGTTGCGTATATTGACAACAAAAACATCACTTTGGACGAAATGCTTAACTATGTTAAGGGTCCAGATTTCCCAACCGGTGGCATAATTTGCAAATCCAGCGAAATGCGTGAAGCATATTTAACCGGACGTGGAAAAGTTGCCATCAGGGCAAAATTCCATTTTGAAGATGACAAAAACGGTAAAACAAACATTGTTATCACCGAAATCCCATATCAAGTTAATAAATCAGATTTATTAAAATCCATTGCTGCCTTGCGTGAAAAGATGAAAGATGAACTTGCAGATATTTCTGACATTGCAGATGAATCTTCAAGTGAAGGTGTGCGTGCAGTTATCACTCTTAAAAAGGGTGCAGATGCAGATAACATTGTGGCAATTTTGCTTAAACATACTGATATGCAAATCAACTTTAACTATAACGTTGTGGCAATTGCAGATGGCAGTCCAAAACAACTTGGTTTGTTGGATTACATTTCTTACTACATCAATTTCCAACTTGAAGTTATTGTTCGTAGAACAAAATTCGATTTGGCGCGTGCAGAAGCAAGGGCACACATTGTTGAAGGTTTGTGCATTGCAATTGAAAACATTGATGAAGTTATTAGAATTATTAAATCTTCTAACTCCACAACAGATGCTAAAGATAAACTTACAAAGAGATTTGGTTTAAGTGATGTCCAAGCACAAGCAATTTTGGATATGAGACTTTCTCGCTTAACCAATTTGGAAGTGGAAAAATTGCAACAAGAATTGGCAGATTTGCATAAACTCATTGCAGAATTCAAGGCAATTTTAGGCAGCAAAGCAAAACAATATTCTGTAATCAAAAAAGAAATGCTTGAAATCAAAAAGAATTATGCAACTCCACGTAAAACAGAAATTGTTGATGAGTTTGACAACTTTGTTGTCACACCAATTGAAAAGTTGTTGGATACAGAGTGTGCAGTGGCTGTTTCAAATGACGGCTTGCGCCTTAAAACGTTGGATATTAAGCAACTTCAAAATGCAAGTGCAACTTACAGTTATGAAAACATGAGTGCAGTGCACAAATTTGTTGTTCACACAAGCATGAATAATTTTGTTTACTTATTCACTAACTATGGCAATTTCTTCAAAGTTGCAGTGCGTGATATCCCTTCTGCCAAATTTTCAACTCGTGGCACGGCTTTAAGTCAAATTGCACATGCCGAAACAAAAGAACAAGTTGTTGCCGCTTTCAGTGAACAAGATTTAACCGAAAATGCAGAACTTTTGATGTATACACAAGACGGAACAATAAAACGTAGTCCAACAAGTGAATACATCAACCTTAAAACAGGCTCAATTGCACTTAAACTTAAAGATTTTGATAGAGTTGTGGCTGTTCAAATAAATGATAATTTACCATCAATTTTAATGGTGGCAGATGACGGTATGGCAGTAAACTTTGATTATTCTTCAGTTCCTGTAACAAAACGTAACAGTGGTGGTGTAATAGGCATGAGTTTGAATGATAAAGCAAAAGTTATTTTTGCAAGTCAAGTTAACACGCTGGATAGAATTTTGGTTGTAACCAAAGATGGTTATGGCAAAAAATTTAGTTTAAATGAACTTCCTGTTGGAGCACGTAACAGAAAAGGTTTAAAAATCATAAGTGGCAAGGAAGAAATTTTTGCAGTAATTTCTCCAATTGTCGCTGGCGAACTTGTTGTTGAAGAAAAGGATAAAGTTTACAAAGTTGATGTAAACAACATTCCAATTCAAGAACGTACAAGTCCATGCAAAAACATCATTAAGAAAACAAAAATGACAGTAACCGAAGTTGGTTTATACTTAAATTAGGAGAGTTTATGAAAAAAATATTATCACTTTTTAATGAATCTGCAAAAACAAGAAGAGTTTATGATAGGTTGTTAAATAATCAAGAGAAAAAAGAAAAGAGTGTACGCCTTGGCGTAAGGGCAATTATATATTCCTTGCTTATTGTGTTGTTTGGTGCTTTGCTTGGCCTTGGCTTTAGGCTATTCACCATGGTTGCAGGTGCAGAAGTTGGACTTATCTTCATCACCATTTTGGGTGGAATTGCTTGCGTTGTTGCTGGCATTTCTGGCACACTTTCAAATTTCTTCGGGGCACTTTCAGCAACAAGATATCAATTTAGACTCAACAAAAAGGCAATCAGGTGGGTTGCCCTTGTTGCAGTTGTGTTATGTACGCTTGCTGCAGTTGTTGTTGGATTGGTTGTTGCAAGAGTTATTGCATAATTTGAAAGATTTTGTCATTTTTTGGCAATTTTAAGCATATTCAATTGTATGGAAGTTTCGTTTTTGGAACTAAAAAACAGAGAAGTGGTAAATACAGTTGATGGCAAAAATCTTGGACATATAACTGACATCATTTTTGATGTTGCAAATGCCAAAGCACTTGGATTTATTGTTCCACAACGTTGTGAAGGTTTTTGGAGTTTGTTTAAAGGAAGCAAAGATTTGTTTATTCCTTTTGATTGCGTTTGCAAAATAGGGGTGGATACAATTTTGGTTGAACTTTATGTTGAAAACAAAACCTGCAATAACAAGCAAGAGCAAAAAAGCAAAAATGTAATTTATCTTAAAAATCCGTAGAAACACCATAAATTGTGGTGTTTTTTACACGTCAAAACTACATGTTCTAAAATAATTAGAGAAAAATGTTGAAAAATGTTGTTAAAAATGATTGTTATTTTTTATTAAATATGCAATAATAATCGCATAGAGTAAAGGAGAAATTTTATGCGTTGTATATTTTGTGGACATATGGAAAGTAAAGTTGTGGATAGCCGTTATTTGAAGGATACAAGCATTCGTCGTAGAAGAGAATGCCTTGCATGTGGCAAAAGGTTTACCACTTATGAAACAGTTGAAGATAACCCAATGGTTGTAACAAATGTTGATAATGTACGTGAACCATTTAGAATGGATAAACTTACAGAAAGCATTAAATATGCAACATATTGTTGTGAAATGGAAAAGAGTGTGGAAGAAATTGCAAGTACAATTGAATCCAACTTGCTTCAACTTCAAAAACAAGAAATTACAACAAAAGATATTGTTAAAGTTGCACTTGATGTTTTGGCAGAAGTAAGCACCATGGCATGTTTGGTTTATTATACCCAACACACAGATTGCCATAGTTTTGAAGACATTCGTCAATTTGTAAACAGATAAAAAGTTGCCCAAAGGGCAATTTTTTGTTGGCAAAATTTAAAATTTTGGTTATTATATAAGCATGAGTAAAAAATTAAAGGTTCTTGGATACGTGTTTTTGGCAGTGTATTTAACATGTTTTTTGGCACTGTTTGTTTTGGTACTTTGCAAACATACCTTTGTTGTTGATAAGTTTAATGAAGTGGTTACCATGGGCAGAAATGATTTCCTTACCGGCTTTTTTAAGGTCTTTACATGGATTGGTTCGGTTTATGGTGTGTTTGCGCTTGCAATACTTACCATTTTCTTTAAGGATAAACGTATTTGTATTGGTAGCATTTTATGCATTTTGGTTGCATTGGCATTAAACGGAATAATTAAATTGATTGTCATGCGTGCACGTCCCGATGGTGCAATGTACCAAGAAGTTGGCACAAGTTTTCCATCAACACATGCAACAATAACAGTTGCTTTAAGTTTGTTTTTGTGTTATGAATTGTTTGTAAAATGCAAAAAATTGCCACTTAAAATTGGCTTAACCATTTTAAGCACCTTTATGGTTATTCTTATTGGTTTCAGCAGAGTTTATTTAGATGTACACTATACGTCAGATGTTCTTGCCGGTTGGTGCCTTGGAGCAGTGTGTTCCATTGCGTTCATCTTTGTTTACGAAGCATTTTTAAATTTGGTTGATAAAAGAGTTAGAAGGGAGCATAAGTAGGAGAAAATTATGATTACAGTTAATAATGTTGCAGTACAGTTTGGAAGCAGAAAATTGTTTGATGAAGTTAACCTTAAATTCACAAAAGGTAACTGTTATGGAATTATTGGTGCAAATGGCGCAGGAAAATCAACTTTCATGCGTGTTCTTTCTGGCGACCTTGAACCAAACAAGGGCGAAGTTATAATTCCAGAAAAGGAACGCCTTTCAGTTTTGGAACAAAACCAAGAAAAATATAATGATTACACGGTTTTAAGGACAGTTTTAATGGGACACAAACGCCTTGTTGAAATTATGGACGAAAGGGAAAAATACTTTGCCAAAACCGATTTTACTGAAGAAGATGGCATTCGACTTGGCGAATTGGAATCAGAATTTATGGAATTGGACGGCTACAATGCAGAAAGTGATGCAGAAAACTTATTGAATTCCTTGGAAATTCCACAAGAATTGCACAATGAACTTATGGCAAACGTGGATAGCAAAATCAAAGTTAAAGTTTTGCTTGCTCAAGCCTTATTTTCCAACCCAGATAACTTAATTTTGGATGAACCAACCAACAACTTGGACGTTAAAACAATAAGGTGGCTTGAAGAGTTTATTTTGAACTTTGAAAACACAATTTTAATTGTCAGTCACAATAGGCATTTCTTAAACAAAGTTTGCACACATATTTGCGATATTGACTATGGCAAAATCAACTTATTCTTGGGCAACTATGACTTTTGGTACGAATCCAGCCAACTTATTTTAAGGCAACAAAAGGAACAAAACAAAAAAGCAGAGCAACGCGCAAAAGAATTGCAAGAATTTATTGCAAGGTTCTCTGCAAATGCATCAAAATCCAAGCAAGCAACAAGCAGAAAAAAGGAATTGGAACGTTTAACCATTGAAGATATTAAACCAAGCAGCAGAAAATATCCTTACATAGACTTTAAGTTTGAACAACGCATTGGCAATGACATTTTGTTTGTTAAAAATTTAACAAAACCAGGGCTTTTTGAAAATGTTTCCTTCACCGTGCGTCCAGATAACAAAATTGCCTTGATGAGTGATAACAGTAATGTTATAACGGCCTTGTTTGACATTTTGGCAGGCAAGGATACGGATTATAAAGGCGAAGTAACTTGGGGCAAAACAATTACACCAACATATTTGCCACAAAACAACAATGAATACTTTGAAAATTGTGATTTATCTTTGGTGGATTGGATTGGCCAATTTACCACAGAACATGATGCAACTTTCTTAAGAAGTTGGCTTGGCCGTATGTTGTTTAGTGGTGAAGAAGCAGACAAACATGCCAAAGTGCTTTCTGGTGGCGAAAAAGTGCGTTGTATGATGGCACGTATGATGTTGCAATCAGGCAATTTCTTGTTGCTTGATGAACCAACCAACCACTTGGATTTGGAATCCATCACGGCACTCAACAAGGGTATGGAACGCTTTGATGGTTGCATGATTTTCTCCACACATGATGAAGAAATTATATCCACCACAGCAAACCGTATAATTCGCATAAACAAAACCTTGGAATATGATAGGGAAGTTGATTACGAAACCTACGTTGAAACAGAAATGAAAAAATAAGGCACAACGCCTTATTTTTTTGCTTTAAATGTCTTTTTTGCGTTCAATTTTCATATATTTTTTTATGAGTATGATGCAAGAAATTGAAAAACTTATGCTGGATGCTGGGGCAAGTGTAACTTATAGGGTTGTAAATTTATCTGGCAACAGGTTGTATGTTGAAGGAATTAAAACTGTTGTTAGTTTTGGCGTTGATGAAATGAATTTTCAACTTAAAAATTGTTTGCTTACGGTAAAAGGCGAAGGCTTAAACATTAAATATTTGGATAAAACAACCTGTGTTTTGGAAGGCAAAATAAATTTGGTGGAAACAAAATGAAATTTAATGTTACCGGTTACAATTTGGACAACTTGCTTAAAAAGTTATATATAAAAAAGATTAAACTTTTTAACCTTAAAAGGTTAAGTCAAACAGAAGTGCAATTTGAAGTGGAAGATAAGGCATATAAACGTGTTAAAAAGTATGTTGCAAATTTTAAGGTTGAAAACAACAAGCCAAAAGCAAAGAGAATTGGCATGTTTTTTGTTTCTAACATTTCCATTGTTTTGGCAGTTTTTGTTGGCACAATTTTTTGTTTGTTTTTGGGTAATTACACATGGCAAATTGAAATTTTTGGGCTTAAAGATTTAACAAAAAATGAAGTGGTTGAAGTGCTTAACCAAAATGGCGTAAAAGTGGGTAAAATAAGCACAAAATCGGCAGAGCAAATTGAAAATTTGTTGCTTGAAAACATTAACCGAATTGCACAAGTTTCTGTCATCAAACAAGGCACGGCAATAATAATAAATTTAAGTGAAAAATTGGTTTATGAACCAACTGAATTTTTGCCAATTGTGGCAACTTTTTCTGGCATTGTGGAAAGAATAAACATAATAACAGGCACAACCAATGTTAAAGTGGGAGATTTTGTTAATGTTGGTGATGTTTTGGTGTTGCCGTTTAACATGGACGCAAACAACAATAAAGTTTTTGTAAAACCACTTGCAGAAATTTATGGCAAAATTTTTGTTGTTGGCAAAACAAGTTTAAAAACGCAAGAAATTGCTTTAAAAAGAACAGGCAACTCACAGGTTGTTTATGATTATTATTTGTTTAATAATCATATATTTTCTGGCAAAAGAGAAAATTTGTTTGCGAAATTTGAATTTGTAAGTTATAATGAAAATGTAAGCAAACTTGTACCATTAAAACGCAAGGTTACAACTTATTTTGAACTTAAAGAGACGGTGGTTGAACACAACTTGGTGGAAGAACAAGATGCAGTGCTTTTAAAAAGCCAACAACTTGCCCATGAAATGTTGCCACAAGATGCCAAAATTGTTGATGAAAAAACAGAAAAAACCATTGTTGATGATACACTTACTGCTTGCACAATTTTAACAGTGGAAGGAAAGATAAATGGTTGAATTTTTATCCATGATGGACGAAGAAACAAAACAAGATATTGTAAGGGTATATGATGCCGTTACTGCATCTCTTTCTTTGCCAAAAAACATAAAAGTTAACCTTACAATTTTATCACCTGAAGAAATTAAAGATTTGAATTTAAGAACACGTAATATAGATAAAGTTACGGACGTGCTTTCTTACCCATACACCAATTTGAAAGTTGGCGAAAAATTAAACCTTGAAGATTACAAATTTGATGTTGACCCAACTGATGATTTGCTTTTGTTTGGTGATGTGTTTATTTGTTTGGAACGCGCCAAGGAACAAGCCCAAGAATATGGCCACACCTTAAAACGTGAAATGTGCTTTTTGTTTTGCCATTCCATGTTGCACTTGGCAGGGTATGACCATATGAACGAAAAAGACGAAAAAGAGATGTTTGATTTGCAAAACAAAATTTTAAATGGTTTAAACATAACACGCACAAGTTTTAAAAGTGGCTTTGTAACAATAATTGGCGATACAAACATGGGCAAAAGCACACTCATAAACACCTTGGTTAAAGAGCACGTTGCCATTGTAAGCCCAAAAAGTGAAACAACACGTGAAAACATTGTTGGCGTTTATAATGATGAAAACTGCCAAATTGTGTTTTTGGATACCCCAGGTTATCACAAACACAGTGCAAAAATTGATGCAGAAATGGATAAACAAATTTCTGTTGCCGTGGAAGATACCGAAATTATCTTGATGCTTATTTCTGCCAAAAAACCTTTGGTTGAGCAATATAACAGCATAATAAAAAGGGTAAGTAGCACTGCAAAAAAGATTTTGCTTATAAATAAAATTGACGAAGTTAAGTACGAAAAATTGTATCCAGAACTAGCAAAACTTAACGAAGTGTTGGCAGTTGATGAAGTGTTGCCAATTTCGGCTTTAACGGGCAAAAACTGTGACGTTTTGCTGGATATAATCAAAAAATATTTGCCAACTTACGACCACGAGTTAAGATATTATCCAATTGATGAATATACAGATAAAAATTTGCGCCATATGTGTGGTGAAATCATCAGGGAAAAGGCTTTGATGTTGCTTGATGATGAAGTGCCACATGGTGTGCATGTTGTGGTTACAGATTATAGGGAAAGCGAAACCCCAATTGCAATTTTTGCAGACCTTTATTGCGAAAGAGATAGCCACAAAGCAATTATTGTTGGCAAAAACGGGGATATGATAAAACAAATTTCAACAAAATCTAGGCTTGCCATTGAAAAACTTGTTGATGCCAAAGTAAATTTGCAACTTTACGTTAAAGTTAAACCAAATTGGCGTAACGATGAAAAAGCAATTAAAGATTTTGGCCTCTCGGTTGAAGATAGTGAATAAAATTCGAGTTTGAACATATACTATTAAGGAAGTTATGAAAGATTACGAAATGTTATCAAAAGCATATCAAAAATTATTTTACCTTACGGGTAACATTGTTTTTTATAACACTTATAAGTTTATTGCCGAAAATAAAACACCTATCTTGTTAGAAGAAGAAAATATAATCCAACTTTAAGGAAAATTTGTACGATGGAAGAAAAATTTAAAGGAATTGTTTTAAGTTTAACCGACTACAAAGATGCAGACAAACTTGCATCAATTTTTTCTTTGGAAAAGGGCATTGTTAATGCAAAATTTGTTGGCATAAAAAAGGATAAGGCAAAACTTAAATCTGTTGCCCAACCTTTTTGCTTTGCAGAGTTTAATGTAAACACAAAATCTGGCATGCGTACGGTTACAAATGCCAATGTGGTGGATAGTTTTTATAATCTTTTTTTGGATTATAACAGAACCATGTGTGGCTATGTTGTGCTTGATGTTTTAAAAAACATTTTGTTGGAAGAAGAAGTGGAAGAAGATGTGTTTTATTTGGCCCTTTCAGCACTTAAAAACATAGAAGAAAAAAATGCACAAATCTGTTTGATTGATTTCATTCTTAAATTTTTATCTTCACAAGGTGTACCTTTGGAATTCCCTGAAAGTGCCCATGTGTTGTTCGATAAAGAACTTGGCAACTTTACTTTGACAAGTGGGGCATACACTGTGCAAGTGGATAAAAAGGTTTATGTTTTGCTTAAAGCAGTTGCAACAAAACAAAAAGATATTGCAGTAAGCCCAACAACGCTTTCTCAAGCCTTACACCTTTTGCATAACGTTTTATATATCAAGTTTGATAAGGATTTAAAAAGTTTTCAATTTGTTTAAAAAAAGTGCGCTATTCGGCACTCTTTTTTGTTGCTTTGTGTTTTGCAAAAATTAAATTTGCTGTTTTAATTTTCTTTAACTTTTTTCTTTCAATCAAAAGTTGAATAAGTTCAACTGTAAGAACTTCCACACTATCCCAAATTGTAATCCATGCAAGCAAGTCCACAACATAGTTGAGCAATTTTGCATTAGGGTATGGTGTGCCATAAACATCTGTTGTGAAGAATACGGAAAACAAGATAAGCGCAATACCAATTGCCATAATTGTTAAACCTGTTATAACGCACCTTGCAATTTCATGTTTCTTTTCTTGTAGCATACTTTCATAAGTGTTTGAAAAGGCATTTTTAAATTTCTTTTCGTTTAAATTAATATCCTTTTTAGGTTCCATTTTGATGTTTAGTTTTGTTTTTAGTGGAGTAGATTTGGAAAGTTTTGTTATTGTGTTTTCCAAAGACTCATTTAACATGTCTGTATCTTTGTAAGTAAAATCTGCATACACGTCTTCATTATTGATATTTATAACGATATTTGATATTTTATCTTTTGTGTTCATAATTCACCTTCACAACAATATTAGCACTTTACCTGTGTTGAGTCAAATATATTTCTATTTTTTATAAAATGTGAGCAATAAAGCATAATTTTACTTGCTTTTTTTGTGTGGTTTTTGTAGACTAAAATTGTATTTTTTAAAGGGAGAAAATTATGGCTAAAAAATATGTTTATTTATTCAGTGAAGGCAACGCAAACATGCGTGAACTTCTTGGCGGTAAGGGTGCCAACCTTGCTGAAATGACACGTATTGGTTTGCCTGTGCCACAAGGTTTTACAATTTCAACCGAAGCATGTACACAATACTACGAAGATGGCAGACAAATCAACAGCGACATTCAAGCCGAAATTATGGAATATATTTCCAAAATGGAAGCAATAACAGGCAAAAAATTTGGGGATAAAGAAAATCCACTTTTGGTTTCTGTCCGTTCTGGTGCAAGAGCAAGTATGCCAGGCATGATGGACACAATTTTAAACCTTGGTTTAAATGAGGAAGTTGTTGAAACACTTTCACGTAAAAGTGGAAATCCACG
>CALCEI010000143.1 GCA_937900575.1 uncultured Clostridia bacterium | reverse complement strand
CAACGTAAAAGCTAAAGCAATGTATCGTTTTAAAACTGGTTCAACCTATGTTGCAAAGGCAAGAAAAGCCCCTTGTTTTAAGGCAAGTGATAACTTAAAACAAATTGTGAAATAACAAAAAAGTGCAAGTTAGTTTTGCACTTTTTTAAATTGCAGCAAAAAGTCCTTATCTTGTTTGCTTACCCTAAAACTATCTCTGCATTTAGAAATTGCCTTATTGATGATGAAAAAATTTGTGGCGTTATTTTTAAAGTAGGTTATTGTTTCATCACGATGTTTTACAAAACATTCGGCAAGTAACCAAGCGGCGCACATATTAACATAATAATTTTGTTCATTGCTTAATGAATTTAATGTTTCAAAAACTTTGTTTACATATTGTTTGTCTTTAATAAGTTCAAAGAAGATGTTTAGCCCTGTTCTTCTAACAAAAGGGGCATCACTTGACATATATTTTTTTGACAGTTTGAAAAGTTGTTCTTTATTCTTGTTTGCAAACTTTAATGTATCTGTGCTTGCCCAATTATCAATTGTCAAAACAAATTTATTAAGATACATTTCAAATTCATCAAAATTTTTTATGTTAGAAATTAAATAAGCACAAACCAAACTATCCAAATGATTTTTTATTGTTAAATTGTTTAAAAACTCAAAATAATTGCCTTTTTTAATGTCTTTTACTAAAATTTTTGCTTTGCAAGAAGTTTTTCCAAAACATTTAAGTTTTGTGTTTATGATGTTTTGTTCCCATTTGCATTCTTCATCTGTTCCAAGAAGTGTGTTTGTAAAAGTTCTATATTCCAAAATATCTTTATTTTGCCAATGTTGTTTTATCAAATTCATTATTTATTTTTCCTTTTGCTTTTGAAAAAGTTTTGAATTAAATTTTTGTTTTCTTCTTCGTAATCTTTAACAAAATAAGATTCGGTTGTGTGGTTCAAAGTGTTTTTAAGCATGTTAAATTTTGAAATTGCACCGTTTTCTTCATCCATAACTGCATAATAAACTGCACGTAACCTTGCGTTTAAAATTGCACCTGCACACATTGGGCAAGGTTCAAGCGTAACATATAAATCACAATC
>CALCEI010000142.1 GCA_937900575.1 uncultured Clostridia bacterium | reverse complement strand
AAGCACTGCCAATGTAAGCGGAGTGTCACCTTTTGGTTATGCATTTTTCTTTGCTTGCCTTTTTGTTGGCGTTGACGAAAAGTTGTTGGCAGTGTTCACGCTTGCGTCAAGTTTTGCTGTAAACCCAAGTTTGCAAACATTTTTTGTGGCATTAACTTTTGTTGCAAGCGGACTTGTTGTTTTTTACTTTTGTAAACTGTTTAAAAAGAAATTTAATCTTGTGCTTACTTTTGTCACTTTTGTTCTTTCTATGGCAACGTATGTTTATTATCATTATTTAGAAGTTGAACATTTAATTTATTTTGGGATTTTGGCGCTAATCAGTTTATGGGCGTTTATTGTTGTGTTGCAGGTGATGTTGTTACGCAAAAATTGCTTTAAAATTACACTTGACGAAAGCATTTGTTTGTTGTTTACCATTGCGTTGTTGGGTGTTGGTTTTGGAAGTGTTGGAATTTACCAATTTGAACTTTACAGGCTTGTGTTGATGTTTGCAATTTATGTGCTTGTTGCAATTGGAAACAACACACTTACATACTCGATTGTGTTATCTTTTTTGGTTGGTGTGGCTGTGGGAAAATTTAGCTTGTTGCCAATGGCAGAGTTTGCATTTGTAACTATGCTTTCATCTGTGTTTAAAATGCCAAACAAAATAAAAATTATTATCATGTCCTTTTTGACAGAAACGTTTGTGCAATTATACTTTTTTGGCATAAATTTTGAAGCACTTTATTCCATAATTCCAATTGTTGTTGCTGGACTTGTTTTTGCAATGTTGCCAAACAAGCTTATTAATAAACTTGCAGATGTTGTATATGTAAAAAACAGTGAAATTTCTTCCAGAAACGTCATTAACATTACCAGAAAAAATTTACATAAGCGCATGAGTGAACTTAGCAACGTGTTTTTGGAGATGAAACAAATTCATTTAAACATGGTTAAAAAGGATTTGACAAAAGATGAACTTGTTGCCATGCTTTCACGTGAAGTTTTAAGCGGTTGTTGCAAGGAATGTTTGGATAAAAATAAATGTACTAGGACAATTGGACTTGAAAACAAATCTAACATAGAAACACTTATTGAAACAGCTTTAATAAAAGGCAAAATTGGGCTTTTGGATTTACCTTCAGGCCTTACAAGCCGGTGCTCAAAAGTTAA
>CALCEI010000141.1 GCA_937900575.1 uncultured Clostridia bacterium | reverse complement strand
TTTAGGAGGACTTATGTTTTTTAATGAGGATGATGAAATATAACAATTTTGAGGGTTCACCCTCAAGATGCTGATGTGGCTTAGTGGTATAGCACCACCTTGGTAAGGTGGAGGTCGCGGGTTCAATTCCCGCCATCAGCTCCAGAAAAAAATGCTTGCATACAGCAGGCATTTTTTAATGCGTTGTAGTGACCACCACAAAGGGTCTCAAACAATGTTAAGAAAACATTTTTGGTTGCGTAGCAAACACAGTTAAGTTTGAATTTCTTTAAAAAATGTCGGTTATAACCGACACTTATTTTATATCTAAATCTTTTATTAAGTCATTTAATTGTTCAACTGTGTTAAAAGCAAAATCTTTATAATGTTTAAATTCAACAATATTTGCTTTTATATTTGTTTCATTAAACACATCCAACAATTCCATTTCATTTCCGTGAATATGAATATAATTGTTTGTTTGTTTATCCCAAATTTTATCTTTAAACTTGTTCAATTTTGTTTTTAAATCACGTGCATTAAAGTAGAACAAACTGAGATCATGATATCCTGCAGTAATTTTTTCATTAAACTTAGAAAATTTTGCTGTCAGTTTATTTCCATCTTGAACAAGTTGTACGTAAGGATTTGTTTCGTATACGCAAGGAACTAAACTTATTCCTGCATATTCCTTTATTAAAGTTTGATAAATTTTAGGTTTTTGCAAAGCATCTCCCCAAAGGATAAAACAAGTATCATCATTTGTAACATTAACTGTGTTTAATGCCTTCATTACGGCATCTCCACTTCCTTTGCCAGATTCAATAACAATCTTTTTTGCACCATTTAAGCGTTCTTCTGTAAAAAATTTTTCGTTGTTAAAAGAACACACCACATAAATTTCATCACAATATTTTTTCATGATTTCTACGTTTCTAAACAGCAAGGATTTACCATGGACATCAACCAAAGATTTTGGCAATTCCATTTTAAATCTGGATTGATTTCCAGCGCTAATTATAAAGCCATAAATCATATAAACCACCTATTTCAATAACTTTAAGATGACGTTTGTTTCTTTAACATCTTTAACTTCAATATGTTTTGTGCATTTATTTGCAATTGCAACATCATTTCCAGAAGCAATTTCGTCACCAATATATAAAGTTTTGTCCATGTCAATGTAATCACACACAACGTCTTTTGTGTTGTGTTTTCTTAACACATCAAGAGTTGTTCTGCCTGTAAGGCAAAATTTTACATTTTCCAAACCAAGTTTTTCCAACTCCGCCTTTAAATTTTTTCTTTCATCCTCAGTTAATGGTTTTACTTTTATTGTAACTGTTTTATCTTTGTCGTATAAAGTTATTTTATCTTTATACCCTAATTCGTCTAAAGCTGTTAATACTTTAGCCTTATCTTCATCCAATATTACCAGATCTTCCAAAAACTTTTCTTTTTTAGATCTTTTGTAAAGAGTAGAATTGGCATCTGCCCAAATTGGCACAGCAAATTCGGCTGAATAGTCTTTGTTTATTGTGTTTAATTTTGTTTCGATTGTATCATAACCATTGCCACTAATAATCAAAGATTTTTCAGATAAATTGTCATTTATAAATTTTACATTTTCTATTGAAACTTTTGCGTTGTCAGCAGTTTGTGTTCTGCTCCACAAAGTATCATCAAAGTCAAATATAAAAGTTTTATAAGTTTCATCTAATCCATAATAAACTTCAAAAATTGCCTTGGCAAATTTCTCTGGATCATGCTTGCCGTTATTATTTCCCATGGATTTTTCCACAAAATTATGTTTACTATCTTGCAACTTTAAATTGTCAATTGCATCTTTGTTAGTCAACAATGTAAAATCAGAAAGATTTAATCCAGATTTTTCCATGAAGTCTATCAATTGCAAATTGTTTACGCCCCAAGTATCGCCATCCTTATCATTGTTGAACAACCAAATTTTCTTTGCTGTTGATTTGTTTATGTATTCTCCAAATCCCAAATATTCAATTGTTGGTTGAATTGAACTCCAGAATGTTCCAGTGGAAATCAAAATTAAATCTGCATTGTTTATTAAATCAATTGCTTTTTTGTTCAATCCCTCACCTTGTTTTGGTTTAGTGCTTTCGTCAGGATAAATTGTGATCGCACGAGGTTCA
>CALCEI010000140.1 GCA_937900575.1 uncultured Clostridia bacterium | reverse complement strand
GGTTTTATGAAGTTTGCATTTTAAGAATAAAATTTGTTAACAAAAAATCTTTAAAAAGCATAAAACATCAACCTTACTTTATGTATGGAAATCACACTGGTGTTATTGATGCTTACACACCACACCTCATCTCTTTACCAAGAAAAAATTATATTATAGTTAGCCCAGCAACTGTATCAATCAAAGGCATCAGAAACATTGTTCAAATGCTTGGTGCTGTTCCTATACCAACAGAATTAAACGGTTTTCCAAACTTTTTAAATGCAATTGACACACTGCATAAAAAGAACAACATCACAATTTATCCAGAAGCACACATTTGGCCATACTATACTGGTGTGCGCCCATTTAAAGATGTTTCGTTTAAATATCCAGCAAAACTTAATTCCCCTGTTGTTGCCTTCTTTGTGGCATACAGCAAACCAAAAGGTTTTTTAAGTTTCTTAAGGCATGCAAACGTAACAGTTTATGTAAGCGATCCAATTTTTCCAAACATGGATTTGCCAGAAAAAGAAAGGCAAAAAGCACTGCGTGATGAGGTTTATAACTTCATGGTGGAAAAATCCAAATTCAGCACATACGAATATGTTAAATACATAAAAAAGGAGCAAGAAAAAACAGACAACTAAATGTCTGTTTTTTTGTTATACATAATTCCTTTCGTAGTTAATTTTATAAAGATGAATTGTGTTTTCTGTAACTTTAATTTCATCGGCAATTTCAATATCTGCAACTGCCAAAATTTTGTTCCCGTCTGCAAGCACTGGAATTGCATCACGCATACGTTGTGGAACTTTTTTATCAATAAAGTAATCTTTCAGCTTTTTTGTTCCACCCATGTTAAGTGGTGCAAATGTATCACCTTCTTGACGGAAACGCCAAACTGCTGTTGTTGGCAATTTGTCTGCATCAACAATGTGTTGATGTGGTTTTGGTTCGGTAAACACTTTGCTGGAAGTGGAACGTATTATTCCATAACCATCAACATCAATTTTTCCACTCTTAAATGGGTAAATGCCTGTTGCTTCTTTACGTTTTACGTCGCCAATAATAATATAATCATATTCCTTGCATGCTTTAATTTTGAAAGGTAAGTTAATTACACTTCCGTTATTTGCTTCCAATGCAAATTCACGCAAAATTTTGATGTGCTTACGTTCAATATCTTGTTTGCTAAATTTTGCAAGAACACTCATTAAAACACGGTTAACAATTGCTTCGTGTTGGTAAAAATATGTAAGTGGAACTTTAACAACATCTTTTGTTTCAATAATGGCACCAACGTCCATATTCTTTGAAATAAATTCGTCATCAACACGGCAGATGTTTGAAAAGTTGATTATGCTTTTATCTGCACCTTTAAAATGTTTTCTTAATGCTGGCATAACAATGTTGCGGATGTAATTTCTGGAATATGTGTTGTCTTGGTTTGTTTCATCTTCAACATAATCCAAGCCGTTTTCATCCAAGTAAGCCATAATTTCTTCCCTTGGTGTGTTCAAAAATGGACGAATGTAAACACCATCTCTAATTGGGTCCATACCCTTGG
>CALCEI010000139.1 GCA_937900575.1 uncultured Clostridia bacterium | reverse complement strand
GTGCTGGCGTGGGCAAACACACACCATTTTCAAAGCGTGAAAGCATTGATTTGTCAATGGCTGCATCATACTTCTGTAATTCCTGACAAACAACAGCCTGTGTCAATCCTTTTTCTTCCCTGATCAGGCGCATATTGTTTTCAATGGTAAACTGCTGGCTGTTCGCTGATATTATCCTGTTAATCTTCTTGATTGGCGCAAACAGGCTTCTGCCTTTGTTCAAGCATTCCTGCTTAAACACACGGATTTCTGCAATATCATCTGTTTTGTAAAATCCCTTGTTTCTTGCTGATCTGATTAACACATAGTTATCACCATTATCAAAGCTGCTTAAATCGTGCAGGATGCTTCTGATTACTCTTTCACTGAATCCCCACATATTTTTCAAATCATCATAACTTACTGCCTTGTTCTTATCTGTGGGAATGTCTTTCCAGTAAGATTCTAATTTTGTGTTTTCCATTCTGTCACCTTCTTTCTTGCTTATGTATCAAAATGTCACATTTAGTTAATAACTAAACATATGAAAAAATTAATTTTATTGCTGTCTGTCGCATTTGTCTTTGGTTTTTCAATACCTGCATCTGCTGCATCCATCACTGTAAAGCAAGGTGATTCAATGTGGAAGATTGCCCAGCGTTACAAGGTTTCTTTTGCTGAAGTTCTGCGCCTTAACAGCCATTACAAGGATGTTAATATGATTCACGTTGGTGATAAAATCAACATTCCTGACGGATCACAGGGAACAGGAACAGCTGCGCCTTCACATTCTGATAACATCCATCAAGGCAATGATTCTGCCATTTTAGGAAGCGTGGAAGCAAAGGAAAAGGAAGTTCTGCACCTTGTGAATCAGCAACGCAAAGCCAACGGATTGAAAGAATTAACGCTTTCTACCAAACTGATCAGCCTTGCTGAAATGAAATCAAAGGATATGGCTGATAAAAACTACTTCAGCCATACATCACCAACCTATGGCACGCCATTTGAAATGCTTCAGAAGTATGGTGTTTCGTATCGTTCCGCCGGGGAAAACATTGCAAAAGGTCAAGCCACATCGGAACAAGTTATGCAAGATTGGTTAAATTCTTCTGGTCATAGAGCAAATATATTAAGTCCAAGATTTACAGAAATCGGAATTGGATATTATGACAAACATTGGGTACAATTATTTATCAAACCTTGAAGCACATTATTGTGCTTCTTTTTTTCTTTTCCAAATGAAGCCACCAGCAGATTTCCTTTTGTTGTTACAACAAGAAGAAATGTTGTAAGGATTTATTCCTAATTTGCGTTTCACTTCATAAATGCTTTCCCATTCTCTTATAAATTCACCATTTAAATCAAACTGATATAATGGCTTTGACAAAACACTTTTGCTTCCTGTAAATTTGCCTTTCATAGAATTAGCCATTCTTTCAATACAAGTGCCATAATGCTGATTATAATTCCTGTCGCACCATTCAAGATTTCCAACATAATTATTTGATGGATTTTCATCCTTATGGTTTACCTCTTTGTAATTGTTCAGATTCGGAATAAATGCAATTGCAACCAACCTATGAATTTTAAAGGTTTTACATTTGCCATTTTTACATAAAGTAACATATTTCCTTCCATCACATCTTGTTCCTGCACTCAAAACAATATTCCTCTTAACACTTCTTACATTACCAAAATTGCTCACTTGATAAAGGCCTTCATAACCTTTTATGTCTTTCCAAATTTCCATGTCGCACCTACTAAAAACCGCATTGGTACTTGCATGGTGCGAGCATGCTTTCCCAATACGGATTTTCATTTAATATTATGTATGTTTGTTAAATATCTCGCACATATTCAACAATGATATTTTAGTGCAAAAGTCCTATGTTGTCAATGTATTGATGCCTAATCACTGATCTGATACATTTTCATGATTTTTTCAGCTTCATATTCTTCTTTTGCATTTATGTATTTTTCGCAATAAGTATGGCAGTTTGGTTCTGCGCATCATTGCCCTGTTTTTACATTTCATCGCTTGCTCCTTCCATCGCCTTGATATAATTCTTTATTGCTGTAATACATTCAGCACCTTCGCAGCTATGACCGAACACGGCTAGTTTGCAATAACTAGACTTGCAATATGTTCCCCTTTCAATTCCTTTAACAATTTCATTCGCATCTACCATCTTCGTTGGTTCTTCGTGTTCCTGCTGAAGCCATTTCATAATGCCATCAAAACATTTCTTCCCTGTACAATCGTTGGCGTCATTCTCTATGCAGTACGGACAATCCGATGCTAGAAACATCTTTGCCAGTTCTTCTGCTGATAATGTTTTTACATATTCGTAGTTAGTCATTTTCA
>CALCEI010000138.1 GCA_937900575.1 uncultured Clostridia bacterium | reverse complement strand
TATTTGCAACCATCATAGAAGCATTTTGCTCAGAACGTTTTGAATAACCAACAACTCCACCAAAGAATGCTTGATTATTTGTTCCAATTCCTTGTAAGTTTGCTGCAACATTACCAGAAATTACACAATCCAAAATTGTGGAATTTTCAGAGTTAGCCACAACACCACCAAAATAGGATACATTAATATTCTTCAAGAAATTACCCAAGGTGGCAGTGCTTTGATTTGTGCGTGCCCTTACTGTTAAGGCACTGAACAAGGATCCATTATCTGTGGCAGAAACCATACCAACTTTTTCAAGATATTTGTTTGGATTTCTATCTCCGCCAGACACATAAATTGCTGCTGGATCTGAACTTGTTTTGCTATCTTCCCAAACAAATTCAATATTTTTGATTGTTGCTCCACTTGTTTGGTTAAAGAATCCAGCACCATCTGTTCCGTATTTTGCATTGATATATAAGTTCTTTAATTTTGGTGTTTTGCTTGCTTCTTCGTTTCCAGAAGTTGTGCCACTTGCACCGTCATCTGATGGATTTTCTGTGTAACCAATTAAAGTCCCTCTAAATCGACCAACAATATTAAGGATATAATTGCTCTTTAAGTTGGTGCACCAAGATGTCATGTCAATATCATTCATAATCATAAAGCTGCCGGTAGGATTTGTAAGGATTTTATTAAAGTCATTTGCAGTGGTAATCTTAATATAATCACCAAAATCTTCACTTGCCAACAATGGATAATACTTAAATCTGTTTAAACTCCAATAATCTGTTGTCCAACCAGAGAACTTTCTGTTAAAGATTGTTTCTTGAACAGCGGCATCTTCCAAGTCGTACAAATCATCCAAATTGATTTTTATTGTATAACCATAACTATAATCTACAATATTTGTGCTGTAATAAATGCTTTCTGAATTGTTGGTGTTTACTTTGCCAACAAACACAAAATTAAGTTCTGCACCGTTTGCAATTGCTTTGTTGTTTGTTTTGTCTGCATATAAATATCCAACATTAATTTTTTCATTTACATCTATAGTTGCAAGTAAAATA
>CALCEI010000137.1 GCA_937900575.1 uncultured Clostridia bacterium | reverse complement strand
ACTAATCCAGTTGAAGTTCGCGACAATCAAATGTATGTAGGTGGTAAAAATTTGGATTCATTCTGTGAATTTAGAGAAGAATATAAGAAAAAACTTAATGAATACAACAAGTTAAAAGCTACTTCAATACATGATGAAAATAAAGTTAAAGCACTAGAAGAAGAGCTAAAACATATGAGAACCAATTGCACCTTCTATGCAAAAAGTGAAAAAGCTCCAGATTTGGAAGAATACGATGAATTTATGGCTTGTGCAACCACATTGATTGTTAATAAACTTATGATAAATCCAAACACTGATGAAGGTAAAAAACAATTGGAAGTTATTGAACATTGCAAAATTAAAAATGGCGAAATAACATATAAGTATAAAGGTAAAGCTATTACAATTTCTGACAAAAAAGGCATTGAAACTTTAGAAAATATTATAGGCGAGTTAGAAGGAAAAGCTAAAAACAAATCTGCAAAGAAAACTGAAAAAATTAATGAAAAAATTGCAGCACTGAAAATGCTTGTTGAGTCTGTAACAAAATTACCAGAAACAATTAAACCTGCAGAAGTTCTTGATAAAAATAATATGGCAAACGCATCTCTTACACCTATTGAAAAAAGCCCAGAATATACCAAAGAGCATAAAGAAGGCGAGACTGCCGAACTTAAAGATGAAAAGACTGCAGAGAACACAGAAAAAAAGAAAGTAGAGCATGCAGAAGAAAATGTTGCAGAAAATGACAAGCTAATTCACGTTGGCCGTCAAGTTTATAAGAATGAAACACAAGAAAACAGCACAAATGATGGTTTAGAAAATGGGAAATAGAATTTTTGTGTGGTATTAAATTAAAAGTACTTAATTTTAGTCACAAAACATTTCTGTTTACTACCAAATAGTGATATAATAAAGTCAAATATAACTAATTTAAGGAGACATTATGGGAAATTTTGATAAAATAGTTAATTTATGCAAAAATAGAGGTTTAATCTTCCCAGGCAGTGATATTTATGACGGCTTGGCAAACACATGGGACTATGGCCCTGTTGGTGTTGAACTTAAAAACAACATCAAACGTGCATGGTGGAAGACCTTTGTGCAATGTGCACCAAATTCTTTTGGTGTTGATGCTGACATATTTATGAACAGCAAAGTTTGGGAAGCAAGTGGCCACACTGCAAGTTTCTCTGACCCAAAGATGGATTGTAAAAGTTGCAAGACAAGGCACAGAGCAGATAACTTAATTGAAGCCCACAGCAAAGGCGAAGTAAACCCAGATTTAATGAGCAACGAAGAAATGGAAACATACATTGCAGAACATCACGTATGTTGCCCAAAATGTGGCAAGTGTGATTGGACTCCAATAAGGAATTTCAATTTGATGTTCTCAACATCTCGTGGTGTTGTTGATGAAGGACAAAACTTAATTTATTTGCGCCCAGAAACAGCGCAAGGCGAATTTGTGAATTTCTTAAACGTACAACGTAGCATGAGAGCAAAAGTGCCATTTGGTATTGCTCAAATTGGTAAAGCCTTCCGTAACGAAGTAACACCAGGCAACTTCACTTTCCGTACCATTGAATTTGAACAAATGGAACATCAATGGTTCTGCAAAGCAGAAGATAGTTTAAATTTCTATGAAGAATATAAGAAAAAAGCAATGGATTTCTTACTTTCCATCGGCTTTAACAGAGACCATTTGCGTTATCATGACCACGATAAACTTGCACATTACGCAAAGGCTGCATGTGATATTCAATACTTATATCCAATTGGTTGGGAAGAGTTGAACGGTATTCACCACCGTGGTGATTGGGACTTAAGTCGTCACCAAGAATTTAGTGGTAAGAATATGCTTTACTTGGACCCATATACCAATGAAAAATATTTGCCAAACGTGGTTGAATATTCCATTGGTGCAGATAGGTTAACCCTTGCTGTTATGTGTGAAGCTTATGAAGAGCAAGCTTTGGAAGATGGAGATACACGTGTTGTAATGCATTTCCACCCAGCAATTGCTCCATACAAAGTTGCAGTGTTACCATTGCAAAAGAATTTAAGCGAAAAGGCACAAGAAGTTTATAGAACGCTATCAAAACACTTTATGGTGCAATACGATGAAGCAGGTTCCATTGGAAAACGTTATCGCCGTCAAGATGAAATTGGAACACCAATGTGCGTAACAATTGATTTTGACACCATGGAAAATAACACAGTTACTGTGCGTGACCGTGATACAATGCAACAAATTCGTTTGTCAGTTGACGAACTTGTAAACTATGTAAATGAAAAAGTAAAATTTTAAGAGGTGAATTATGGAAAATAATATTGAAAGCAAAATTTATTTGTGTAAACTTGTTGATGCAAAAGAAGTTAATAAGTTTGATGCAGGTAGATTGATAAAAAATGACGCAGACTCAGTAAGATATTCTGTGGTTGAATATCCATACGTAAACGAAGATGGCAAAGTTTGCAAAAATTTGGCATTGGATACAATTTCTGGCAAACCTGTTTGTTGTGATGAAACATATGTGGACCTTGAAAGTGGTAAAAAGACCTATATTAATGAACACAGGTTTGAAAAGGTTAGATTAGATAGAAATCTTATAAGATATTTAGAAACAAGTGCAGACAAAAATCATATTTATGCAAAATTTGGAGATTTGCTTGTTGCTGTAATTGGCACATATTCAAGTGTTACATATAAAGAAGGCGACGGCTACAAAGTAATTAGAAATAATGACCCAAAAAATTATACTGAAAAAATTGGCATAATTAAGATGGGTGTAAATGGTATTGCCATTGATGTTGCAACCGGCGAAGAAGTTATTGTAAGCGACAAATTGGTGAAAGACAAAAAAGGCAAAGTAACCATGGCAATTTATTCATGTCCAATCAGTTTTCTTGAAAAAGTTAACGAACAACAAAGATTTAAAGAAGCAGAAGCACGTGCAGATAAAGGCATTTAATAATTAAAAAAAACCACATTTTGAACAGCCCCCCATATTTGACATACTAAAAAAAGACAAAGAAGGAGAAATGTTTTCTCCTTCTTTGTTTTATTATTATCATTGAACTTTAATTAATTTTTATTGTCTCTAAATCATTTGGAACGATAACATTTCCTTTAAAATATTTTTGAGCTTCAGTTGTATAAAGTTCTTTTCGTTTATCTTTATGAGATTCTTCTGTGTGATACAGTATTAAATTTTTGATTTCTAAATTATTCATTATTTCACTTACACTTTTTGTGGTTGAGTGATTTTTTTCATATGCATGGAAAATAGATTCTTCACTATCTAGGCAAAATGCTTCATGCATGACATAATCAAAATCTTTAATTCTTTCATACAAATTTGGATTAAGTGTTTCATCTCCTAAAAATGCCAATTTTTTATTATTTAACTTACATTCAAATCCAAATAATTTTGTTCCTTTGGCTTGCATATCGAAAAATGTATAATCAATTCCATAAATATTATATTTGTCGTTATTTCTTAAAATCTTGAAATCTACAGCACCAAATACTGCATCCGTTAGTTTTTCTGGTAAAATATATCTAGAAACTTCTTTTATCGCAGTATACACAACATCATTACAATAGATATTAATTTTTTCGGTTATTTCTCCATGTATAATATCCCCACTTAATTTTTTGAATAACCAAAAAATTCCAAGTATATGGTCGGTATGACTATGAGAAATAAATATATTTCTTAAGGTTTTATAATTTATCCCAACCTGTTTTAATCTTTTTATTACTTCAATCCCTCCACCTGTGTCTACAAGGAAATTTCCTTCATTATTTTGAATAACAAAACAGGTATTGTATAAATCAAGAGTTCCTCCATTACCAGTTCCCAACATAATTATTTTATCCATTTTCTACTCCTAACAATAACTACTATAACCTATTTGTTTTATTTTACGTTTACACTGGCAATGATGTCAACAGAAACTTCTTTAATAAGTTGAAGGGTAATTCTGTATTCACCAACACATTTTATTGCATCAAAATCTTTAATTTGGTTTTTGCTGATTTTTACGCCGTCTTTTTCAAGTGCAGATAAAATTTCTTGTTTTGTAACCGAACCAAAGGCTTTGCCATTTGCACCAACAGAAAGTGTAAAGGCATACTTTTTGTTACGGATTTTATCTGCCAAGGCTTGAAATTCTTTAACCATTTCGCCATGGTGGAAAGCTTGTGCTTCAACTTGACCTTTATGGTCATTTAAATTGCTTGCAGTTGCTTCTTTTGCAATGCCTTGACGGAACAAAACATTGTTTGCATAATTTGGGTTTACATCAATGATGTCACCTGCTTTTCCTTTGCCTTTTAGTTCTTTAATTAAAATAACTTTCATAATTTACCTTCTAATTAAATTTTAGCATAATTTTGTGTGTTTAACAAGCAAATTTTGTGTATAAAAGTGCGTAAAATGTTAATAATTGCGTTGGAGTATTATATGGACGTTGTTTGTAGGAAATATGCATGTAAATTCAATGAAAATGCAAAGTGTGGACGCAAAAATTTGGCAGTTGGCAGAAGTGCAAATTGTGCCAATCTTGAAATTGACAAAACAAAGCAAGTGGAAGATGTTTCACGTGATATGTTTTGCCACGAGCCAGACATTGCACCTTATCACCATTGCAAAACCATGAATATTATGTGTGAAAGCAGAAATTGTATTTTTAACAAAAACGGAGAGTGTTTTTCCAATGGTATTTTTGTTGGCAGTGCAAAAGAAAGTGCACCATGCAATTCCTTTGTTCCAAAATAATTTTGTGTTAAAATATTGTTTCATGCTGAAATAAACGTAGTTTATTTGACACTTTGTTTGCTGAGTGTTATAATTTCAACATAAGAATTTAATTTATGTTGGAGTTTTTATGCGCGAATATAATCACTTAGAAATTGAACCAAAATGGCAAAAGTATTGGGAAGAGCATCAAATATTTAAAACAGATGTTTGGGATTTTTCCAAACCAAAATTTTATGCTTTGGATATGTTCCCATATCCATCTGGCGCTGGTCTTCACGTGGGTCACCCAGAAGGTTACACAGCAACAGATATTGTAAGCAGAATGAAACGTATGCAAGGTTACAACGTCTTGCACCCAATGGGCTTTGATTCCTTTGGTTTGCCTGCAGAACAATATGCAATTGACACAGGCAACAATCCAAATATATTTACAGAACAGAATATTAAATATTTCACAAGTCAACTTAAAAATTTAGGTTTTTCTTTTGATTGGGATAGAGAAGTGCGCACAAGCGACCCAAGTTTTTACAAGTGGACACAATGGATTTTTGCTGAACTTTACAAAGACGGTTTGGCACGCTGTGTGGAAATGCCTGTAAATTGGTGCGAAGGCCTTGGTTGTGTGCTTGCCAATGATGAAATTATTGACGGCAAAAGCGAACGTGGTGGATATCCTGTTGTTAAAAAGATGATGAAGCAATGGGTTATTGACATACCAAAATATGCAAACAAGTTGCTTGATGGGTTGGATAAGGTTGATTGGCCAGAATCCACAAAAATTATGCAACGCAATTGGATTGGTAAATCCACAGGTGTTGAAGTTGATTTTGATTTGGTTGGTGGCGGGAACTTTTCCATTTACACAACTTGCATAGAAACAATTTATGGCATAACCTTTATGGTTGTTGCGCCAGATAGCAAATTGGTGGAAGATTTAGCCCCTCGCATTAAAAATTGGGAAGAAGTTAAAGCATACCGTGAAGAAACCTTAAAGTTGAGTGATTTGGATAGAACCGAACTTAACAAAGGCAAAACTGGTGTTAAATTGGAAGGAATTTATGCAATTAACCCAGTAAATGGCAAACAAGTGCCTGTTTTTGCTGGGGACTTTGTGCTTGCAAGTTATGGCACAGGCGCAGTTATGGCTGTTCCAACACACGACCAACGTGATTTTGAATATGCCAAAGCACATAATATTGAAATGATTCAAGTAATTGACGGTGCAGACGTAACCGAACATGCTTTTGAAAAGCAAGATTATTTGGGCAAAGGTTGCAAACTTATTTACTACGTCATTTAAGAGTAGTGATTATATTATTCGTACAAGTCAGGATGAATTCGAAATATTCCTACTTCGAATGAAGCAGACAGATTCAGATATGCTGATAGGACGAATTGCCGAAATTAATGAAAAGTTAAAGGATACTTCTGATGGTGTAGCAGAAGCATCTGTTAGTGTGGGTGTTTCATTCTCTGAAAACGGATATACTGTTGAAGCTGAAAGGGCAGCAGATATGGCATTAAATTCTGTAAAAGAAAACGGCAGAGGAACCTGCAAAATATTATAAATCATGTATTTGCGGGGCAACGGATGCGGCGGTTACTTTTACAACCGGAAGCGCGCTTGGACATGATTGGAGCAATGAGGATGGTGAATGTACGAGAGATCATGTTATTTGTAATCATTCAG
>CALCEI010000136.1 GCA_937900575.1 uncultured Clostridia bacterium | reverse complement strand
GCCATCTTTATCCTTTACAACCGCCTCTTCAATTGATGCTTTTTTAATTTCAAAAGTTGTTTCCGCAGTTACATCACCAATTTGCACTGTAGCTTTATATTTGCCAGCAGCGGTTGGTGCAGTGATTGTTTTTGCATAAGATGTTGAACCAGTGCCTTCATAATTTATTGTTAAAACAGTTGCTGTGGCTTTTTCAAAATTGGCAACATTTTGTATTGTTACACCATGTGTGTTTCCATCAAAAATATAGTCATCAGCAATAAGTGTTGCTGAAATTTTGTTTTCGGTTAAACTGCAACAATCATTTGAACAAGTTGCAGTCATTGTTGCTTCATCAGCGGAATATACAAAACTATGTTGATGGGATACATACACTGCGCTGGATGTTAATGCATAACCATTATCATAAGTTGCAACGCAATAATACAATTTTTCAAATTCCACTGCTTGCAATTTTTTATCTGTTCCAACACTTTCTGTAGTTGCAACCTTAAACCATTGAATTTTTGCAGTAAAACTATTTGATCTAACGCTTTCTGCCGCTCTCAAAGTAAGATAATATTCTCCGTCTGCTGTAACAAAATAAACAAAGGTGTTGTTTGTTTCAGTTTCATCATATCTTATGAAGTTATCTTCCATAACGTTTACAACAAGATAATCACCTTTTGAAAGACTTTTAACGTATAATCTTAAATCATTGTTATTGCCAAAATGCCACAAACCTTCATCATCAAAGGTTCCGCTGGAACTTTGCATGTAAACATCATTATCTGTAACTGGTGTGCCGGACAATTGATTCCAAGCGTAACTTACACCTTTTTCATAATTTAAACTAATTTCTAAATTTGTTACAGTTGGTTGACTTACAATTTCACGCACATAAGCTCTTATGCCATCTTCTTCTTTTTTAAGGAAATATCCTTTTTGAGAAGAAAAGAAATAATCATCTATGTCACAACCTTCCATGCAAGTGTCAAAGTTATAACAAATTACTCTATTTATATCTCCAAGACATGTTAAACCTATTGGTTTTGTGTAGGTAAGTGCACCCATTATGTTTATTTTGGCACCATCAAAAAGAAGGATGTTGTATGTTGTGGTGGTAAAAGTTATATTGCCAGACATTATAATATCATTATTCTTTTCGCAATTAATATAACCCATTATTTGAACATTGTCTAAAAGATAAAGATTTCCTAATGCATTTGTAATTTCACCTTTAACAACACAATTGGTTATTTTTAATATGCCTTTACTCTCAATTCCATTATTAACTGAACCTCCACCAAGGCTATCGGTAAGTGTTACTGAACTAAATGTTGTCAATTTCTTTTGGATTTGATATCCGTTAAGATCCAATGTAACATCAGTTTTACTCAAAGTTAAAGATTCTTCATCATTATCACTGCACAAGGTTATTCTCTCATTTTTTTGCACTGCATTAAATGCTTCTGCAAGTGTCTCATAGTATGTTTCGCCAATTTTTGCTGTATATTTTATTAATTTCCAACTTGCACAAGCTGTGCCAGAAAAATTGTTTTTACCTTCAATCTCAATTTTATAAGTGCCGGCATCTTTATACGTAGATTGTGGTTCAGTTATAAACACAAAATCCTTATCTTCACCTGCTTTCAAAGTTAAATTGTTATATTGAATCGTATAAGCAAAAGTGTAAGCTTCACCATGTTCTTTGCATGGCAAATTATTTGTTGTTTTTCCATCCAAAGTAAAACTTATCATATCATTATTCAAAGCTTTTTGCCTTATTGTTACACAAGCAAATTTTACAGCATCAAAATCTTCGTAATCTTCATCAGTTGCTCTAACTCTGTACCACACATCATATTGCCCAGCATCCACTGCCGTTGGTATATTCTCAGTCCAATCATCATTCATTGGCCCTTGTGCTCCGGTTGTCACAGCATATTCAACCACACCACCAACAACACTCAATGGGTTAGGTGCAATCACCAGCTCAAG
>CALCEI010000135.1 GCA_937900575.1 uncultured Clostridia bacterium | reverse complement strand
AAGGTTTAAAACAGCCCCTGAATTTGCTTCCACAATTTCCAATTTATCCCCATTGCAAAGAATAATAACCTTTTTTCTGCTGTGTTCAGCAACAAGGTAAGTTCCTACAACAACCAAGGCACCAAGTTCAGTGGAAAGCATCATCATTTCCTTTGTAACAAGGCCATCATGCAACAGTTCATCTTTAACAACATAATCATAAAAAATGCCAAAATTAAAAATCAATAAGTTGCATCTTTTCAACTTTACAAAACAATTTAAATAAAAGGATTTATAACTGCCACCACTAACACAAACAATCTTCATACTTCATAGTATGAAAAAACAGTTTTGTTGTTAATGTAAGCAGTCCACAGTCTCTTCCAGCACTCGCTCCAATTGCCTATTTTTTATGTAATATAATATGTTTTTGCCACACCTGTTGCAACTAATTATATTTCCATCTTTAAGTAATTTAAGTTGATGACTTACAGTGCTTTGGTTTATGTTTAAAACATAAGAAATTTCACCAACACACAAGGGTTTAATGCAAAGTAAAATTATAATTTTAAGCCGCGTTTCATCCGCAAATGCACCAAAAAAAGATGCAATTTCCTTTACGTTTTTATCATCTGGCATAAACTTCTTCAACATAAACTCTTCATCAATATTAAACTGCGTATACGTATTAAATTTTAATGTTTCAATGTTTTCCATAAAAAAAGTTTAACATTTTGGCAAATTTAATAAAATTATTCACAATGTTTAATTTTGTAGAATAAATAAAATAACTTAAATTTTTTAGGTTAGGAGTAAGAAAATGAATATTAATTCACTCTACATCTTGTTTGCAATCCTTATTGCAATCATTGCACAAGCGACAAAAACTGAACTTGCCAACAACACAACCATCCTACTTCTGCTTTTGTTGGCATTGGGTGCTTATGGTCAAAACTCAAACTCCTGTTACTTGACCGGTCAGCAACGCAGTTACATATAAAAAAACGGCTTGAAGCCGTTTTTTAAATTAAACCCATTGCCTTTTTTGCTCTGGCAGTTGTTTCACTTGCCACCTTCTTGGCTTTTTCAGCACCAAGAGCAGCAATTTTAAGCAATTCTTCTTTATGGGATAAATAATATTCATATTTTTCACGTATTGGCCTTACAGTTGCAATAACTGCCTCAGTTGCACGCGCTTTTAAAGTGCCATAATTTGCACCAGCAAGTTCACTTTCCACTTGCTTAATGTCTTTGCCTTCACACGCAGAAATTATGGTTAACAAATTGCTTACACCTGGTTGGTTTTCTTCGTCAAATTTAACTTGAGATAAACTATCTGTAACAGCGCGTTTCATTTTACGCGTAATTTCTTCATCGCTATCCATCAAGTAAATAATGTTGTTAGGGTCATCATTAGATTTGCCCATTTTTGTTGTTGGAGAAAGAAGCCCCTTAATACGTGCACCAACTTTTGGAACAACTGCTTTTGGAATAACAAAACTATCGCCAAATTTATGGTTGAAACGTGTTGCAATATCACGTGTTAATTCCACGTGTTGCACTTGGTCTTCGCCAACCGGAACAACGTTTGTGTTGTAAAGTAATATATCCGATGCCATAAGCACGGGGTATGTGAATAATGCTGTTGAAAGGCTCTTTTCGCCTTTTGCAACATGGTCCTTATATTGAGTCATCCTGCTTGCTTCACCCATCATTGTAGTGCAATTAAGCAACCAACAAAGTTCGGTGTGTTCTTGCACCATAGATTGAATGTAAATGGTAGATTTGTTTGGGTCTAATCCACAAGCCAAAAACATAGCAAGTTGTCTTAGTGTTTTTTCTTGCACAAATTCACTTGTTAAATCAACAGTGTGTGCATGTAAATTTGCAATGCAAAAATAACAATCATATTCGTCTTGCAATGATTTCCAATTCTTTATTGCTCCCAAATAATTGCCAAGGGTTAAATCGCCTGTAGGCTTGGTTGCGCTATATAAAACTTTTTTGTTCATTTTTAACCTTTTAAATTATTATTTTTGCTTAAATTTTTGTGTTTTTATTATTTTTCTGTAACTTCTTTTGGCTCTTCAACTTTTGGTTCTTCAACTTTTTCTAAATCGCCTTTAACGTATTTCTTTTCGTAAACCATAAGCAACACTGCAGTCATTGCATAAATTGCTGTTGTAACTGCAAGCATTACATAGAATAATGTTATGTTTTGTGCAATACCAATTAAAACTAACAAGCCTGCTGTAATAACCCTTACTACGCAGAAAATTGTTTCAACAACTGTTTGATGTTCTGCAATATATTTATAATATCCTGCTTCCTTCAAATTTTTGTTCCTGTAAACTTCCACATAAGAAATGATTATAATGTTTGCAATTGCCATGCCGATATTATAAACAATAATTGTTGGTATTGAAGGCCAAATTGCATATACTGTTGTTACAATGGTTGAAACTGCTGCAATCATAATAAACAACCAAGAACGTTTGCCATCTTTTGTGAACCTGCTTACAAGCAACATACACAAAATTGCAACTGCAGATGATATACTTGTAAACGCACCAAACCATGTGATGTCGCCTGCCCATTGATTTATAATACAAATATTTGACATTACGCTGGCGATACTGCTGAATCCGTATAAACCACAAATCATATAAACAAGGTTCATTTTTTTGGATAATTCCTTGTTTTGCTTAAGTTCTTTTAAATATTTAACTGGTCTATATTCTGTGTCTTCTGCTTTTTGTGATTTAATAAACATAGAAACCACAATCTGTGCAGCCCACAAAACAAGCACGTAAATGGCAACCATAGAAAAGCTTGATGCGTCAATAAGTGTACCGAAAATTAAAGGGAAAATAATTTCAATTGTTTGTTGTAACAATCTTATAATAATGTTTACTTTGCCAATAACTTTTCTGCTTACCATTTCTTGTCTTATAACGTTATATGCAGAATAATAAACACCTTCTGCAAGACCAATCAAAAGACCTGGAAGCCAGATAATGCCAGCAAGTTTTTCGCCTGCAAAAATTGAAACAATAACCAAACTTGCAAGCAAGAAGCAACCTAATCTATAAAACCAGACTCTGTTTGTCCTTTTTACAAATATACTGGAAAAATGGTACACAACAATAAATGCTGAATATTTAACCAATGTAAAAAGTGCAACCCTAAGGATATACAAAGATAAATCTGATGAGTCATAAATATATGCTAACAAGAATGTTGATAAGAACAAACTGATAACAGCAAAAATGCAATGACAAATTGTCAAACTAATTGTTGACGAATTGTCTTGTTTGCTTGTAGCCATATTATATGAAAAATCCATAAAACACCTTCCAATCAAAATAATTATAACAAATATATCAAAAAAATGTAAACAAATTTAACCTTATGCATAAAAAAAAGTTTTGCACAAGGCAAAACTTTTAATATTTAATTGAATTTCAGATTGACCAAAATTATTTAATA
>CALCEI010000134.1 GCA_937900575.1 uncultured Clostridia bacterium | reverse complement strand
AAAGCTTTCCGCAGGACAAAAGATGAAGAATCGAAAGTTCTTGATGAATTTAGAGATCCAAAGAAGCCATTAAAACTTGTAATTGTTACAGCTAAACTTTTGACAGGTTTTGATGCTCCTATTCTTCAAGCAATGTATCTTGATAAGCCAATGAAAGACCATACGCTTCTTCAAGCTATTTGCAGAACAAACCGAACATATGATGACGGCAAAACTCATGGACTTATTGTTGACTACACTGGCATTTTTGACAATGTTGCAAGAGCTCTTGATTTTGATGAAAACTCAATGAAAAGAATTATCACAAATATTCAAGAAGTTAAAAAGCAATTACCTGCACTACTTAAAAAATGCCTAAGCTATTTTATGGGCGTTGACCGTACCATTGAAGGATGGGAAGGCTTAATGGCTGCACAAGAGTGCTTACCTACAAATAAAGAAAAGGATGCTTTTGCTGCCGATTATAGAGTTTTAAATAAGGCTTGGAATGCTTTGTCACCAGACGATTTCTTACTTACATATAGAGCTGATTATCAATGGGTTTCAAAGGTTTATGAGTCTGTTAAACCTACTGATGGAACAGGAAAATTGATTTGGAACACGCTTGGCCCAAAAACCATTGAACTTGTTCATCAAAATGTTTTTGTAGGCGAAGTTCACGATGATGAAGAAATATTATCTCTTGACGCAGATTTAATTGATGATTTTATTACTAAAAATGGCGACATTAAAAAAGCATCAAAAAGAATTGAAATAAATCTTGTTGCTAAAATATTAAGTCACAGAAACGAACCAAGATTTATTAAACTTGGTGAAAAACTTGAGGAATTAAGAATGAAACATGAACAAGGACTTATTACAAGTATTGAGTTTTTGAAAAACTTACTTGATTTAGCAAAAGAAGCTGCACAGGCCGAAAAAGAAGTTGTTCCAGCCAATGAAATTGATAAAGGAATTGCTGCTTTAACAGACTTGTTTAATAGTGTAAAAAATAAAGCTACACCGATCATTGTTGAACGCATTGTAAAAGATATTGATGATATCGTAAAAATTGTTCGTTTTGATGGTTGGCAAGATACAATTGCTGGTAAACAAGAAGTTAAAAAAGCTCTTAGAAGCGTTGTTTGGATTAAATATAAAATTAAAGATATTGAAGTGTTTGATAAGGCCTACAAATACATTGAACAATATTATTAATACGGAGGAAAATATGAGCAAAAAAAGTGATTTAACAAAAAATTTTAATAAAGTAATTGACGACATAATGGATAATTACGATAAATATACACCGCAAGAACAATCTGAAATTGAGCAATTCTTTCGTTCAGCAGAAACATTAAATGCAAAGCTAGAACATTATGATAAAAAACCTAGTTTGTGGGAGAAATTCACCAAAGCATTATCAAACTTTTTTGGCGGTAAAAAATAATGAGTGACCAAAAACAAAATATTCAAGAGACCAAGAAAAATAATTTTATTAAGATCCTTATTACATCAATTATTGGTGCACTATTATCTTTATTAATTGGCGGACTAATAGGTATGATAAATTTTGATTTTTCTTCTATCCCTATTTTGCAATATGTTCTATGGATATTAAATGTAATGGTGTCTTATTGTATTGCGTTTGGTATATCTAAGATATATAAAAGTAAGTTTAAATTTTTCAACATCATTGCATTAAGCCTAACATACACATTTAGCGTTGTTTTAGTTATACTGATTTTAGGTTTTGATGTTGATTATGTGACAAGTTATTTATCTGTTATCGCAATAATTGGCGCCATATACGGCTTGATTAAAATATATAAATCAAAAAAGAATTTCTATAAATAAAGGAATAGTTAATAGTGGAACAGTTGTTTAATTTTATTACTAACTTTGTTGAAATTACAGGAAATACAACGATTGATAATGTATTGCTTTGGATTATTGGAATTATATCTTTTTCAGTATCATTTAATCTTGTAGGGATGATATTTGATGCTATTGGTTTATACGATTCTGATTTAATGAGCGACTGCCATTGGATAATAAGATTGATTGTTTTTGTAGGTTTATCTTCTTTGCTTATTGCATTGTGTAAATTTATTAAATGGATATTTGGATTTCAATGGTGGATTTATTTAATAGCTGGCATTATCATTGTTGGAATAATAATATTTACATTTATTTTGAAACATAAATTATCAAATAAAAATTTAGAAAAAAGCATCAACAATACAATAAACACCAATGAAAATTTACAAGAAAACAAAACTGAAGGATCTATAACTAAAAAAGATTTGTGTCCTAGATGCGGGGGCAAATTAATTAAAAGGCATGGGCCTTGCGGTAATTTTTATGGATGTGAAAACTTTTCAACAACCAATTGCAGATATACAAGGAAATTCAAATAAAAATACAAAATTAGAATTTGTTGAAAAAAATAAATAAAGTATTATTGGAACTGATCAATATCAGTTCTTTTTATTAGTATGAATCAAATAATGTAAAAAATGTTCTCAAATGAAGTACATTTTCTAAAAAACAAGCTCTACAAAAGTGACCTACAGCTACTTCTTAAAGATCAGCAATATCTACGCCAGCGAAAAAATCAATGAAATTTTTGGATAAATTTAAAAAATTTTATGACTTTTGTCAATAGGTATGATATAATATTAAATATACAAAGGAGAAAAAATGGCCTATAAAGAGAGAAAAGCAATATATAAGAAAATAGAAGAAAAAAGAAATAGACCTTTAATTGTTTATGTTACTTCAATTAGACCTAATTTATCAAGCGATATGGGTGGCGATGCTATTGCGGAAATAGTAGAACAGATACAGCTTATTCCAGAAGATAAAGAAGAAGTCGATTTTATGATTATAAGTAATGGGGGCGATCCAATCGTATCTCTAAGAATTATAAGTATGTTAAGAGAACGATTTAAAAAGGTGTCTGTTTTGTTACCTTACGTCGCTTATAGTGCTGCAACTATTTTATCATTAGGCGCAGATGATATTGTAATGCATCCATTTTCAAATTTAGGTCCAATTGATCCACAGCTTACGACTATAAAGAAAAATCAGCAAGGACAAACCGAGCAAAGAAGGTTTAGTTCTGAAGATTTGAGAAATTTTATTGATTTTATTAAAACTGATGTTGGTGTAACAGATCAACAATATTTAATTACTGCAATTTCACCATTATTAAATGACATTGGAGCTTTGCCAATAGGAAGTGCTAAAAGAAGTCAACAATTGTCATTGTCTTTAAGTGAGAAAATGTTAAATTTGCATATACAAGACACAAATAAAAGTAAAAATATCGCAAAACAATTAAATTCATCTTTTTATCATCATGGATATGCTGTTGGAAGAAAAGAAGCTCAAGAAATTGGCCTTAATATTGTAATTCCTGATAAAGAATTAGAGGGACTATTATGGTCTGTATGGCAAGATTTTTCTAATGAAATGAATGCTAACACCGTATTTGATCCTGTGAGAGAACTTTTTATGAATCCTGAATCAAAAGAGATTTTATCAAAAATCGCTGTAGTTGAAATCCCTGCTAATACTCCTCAACCTTTAATTCAAACTATGTATGCGCAATTATCTCAACAAGCTGCAAAAGTTGAAAACAAACAAACTATTAGACTAAATCACTTAATTGCCTCTATTGAAAGCACAAATTTAGCAAAAGCTTCATATGCTAGTAGTGACATAGCATATTGGCGTAATATGGATATGAGTATAGGTTTTAATTGTACTATTTTTCCAACTGGTTGGACAAAATATAATCAATAGGAGGATATAATGAATAATATTTTCATAGCAAATTCTTTAAATTTTAATAAATATAATCCATTTACAATTAGCTCAACGCAGACTGATTTAGTTCAGATCAGTGGAATAATCCCAAAAGAAGACATAGATAAATTTAATAAACAAAAATCAAAACCAACAACAAGAGAAATAAAAATAAAAAAAACAAAAAAGACGACTAAATAAGCCGTCTTTCTTTTGCTTCTAAATTGGTGTGACTAGGCAGATTTGGACTGCCAACCTGTCACTTAGTAGGCGAATTTTCAGTCCAATTGGAGTGTGTCCACAAATTGAGTACACTTTTATGATTTAATAGTGGCTAACTGCGCTACTGTTAAAATTATAATCAAGACAAACACAAAACACCATTAAACAGATGCAAAAATAATAATTTTATGATATACTAAAAACAGAATTACAATCGGAGAAGAACTATGAATAATAAAGTTTTTGGTAAAAGTATTGAATTATTTTTTGTAAATGGAACATCTGAAGGTGTTGTTACTGCAGAATTAAGGAATTGGAGTGGCAAAGCAATTAAAATACCAAGAATTGAAGTTGGTAAGTACCACGATGATGAATTTAATTATGTAGGAGTTTATCTTTTATATTGTACAGATTCCGAAGGCAATGAAAAAATTTATGTTGGAGAATCTGAAGATGTAGAACACAGATTAAAACAACATATAAGTGATTATGATAAAGGTAAAGAACAATATTATTGGAATCAAGCCGTTGCCTTTGTTGATAACAGATTGGACAAAGCGGAAATTAGATATATCGAAAATAGATTGGCAAATGAGATCTATGAAGTTGACACTAACAGGCTTTTAACAAAAAGTACATATGGTAAAACCAACTTAAAAGCATCTCAAATTGCAGTAGCAGAAGAGTTTATTGATAATATAAAGACATTGCTTGGAGCGCTTGGCATGAAATTGGTTAATGTTGCACCAAAAGCAACTGAAGACACAAATTATTTATATTGCAAAGGCAAATCGGCTGAAGCCGTTGGTTTTGTATCAAATAATGGTTTTACAGTATTGAAAGGTGCAGTAATTAATGTTGAAACAACTAAATCATTCGAAGATCATACTTATTATAATTTAAGGCAAAAATTAATTGATGAACAAGTTATTGTTGACTATAAACTGACAAGAGATTATGAATTCAATGCTCCGTCTGCAGCATCTTCAGTTGTCCTTGGCAGAGCATCGAACGGAAAAACAGAATGGAGAACAAAATCTGGTAAATTGTTAAGTGACGTTAATAATTAAAATGTTACAATGAAAAAGACAGAAACGATCTGTCTTTTTTTGTGTAAAAAAAATAAAAACACCACCGGTGTGGTGGTTTGGTGCCCCCTGCGAGAATCGAACTCACAACTGACCCTTAGGAGGGGTCTGTTATATCCATTTAACTAAGGAGACGCACTTTGTGAAACATGATGAGTGTAGCACAAATTTGTGTGTTTGGCAATAGTTTTGTGGCTATAGGGTGGCAATTAAATCTTCAATTTCTTTTAACGTTGTAAATTGCAAAATTTTAACTTTTGTTGCTGTGGCATTATCCATAGATTTTACATACCACATTAAATGTTTTTTGAAGTATGCGACAAGAGTACGTTCGAAGTGGAAATAAGTTTTTAAAAGTTCCAAATGTTTGATTATTGCTTGTTTTTTGCTGTAAGGAGCCTTAATTCCTTTAATTTTTGCAAAAATTTCTGGATTACCCATGGCAGCACGACCAATCATGACACCAGCACAACCAATGGATTTTGCATATTCCACATCTTCTTTTGATGCAATATCTCCACTCCAAAATACCGGAATATTTACACTTTCCACCAAACGTTTGTATGCATCTTTATCAACTATCCCTGCATAACCTTGTTCACGTGTTCTTGCGTGTAAGGTTAAAAAGGATACACCACAATCTTCGCACATCTTGGCAAATTCAATGTAATTTTCAACACCATCAATTCCAAGCCTAAATTTTACTGAAACAGGTTTGTTGCTATGTTCCACCAAAGATGAGATAACTTGCTTTGAATTTTCCAAATCTTTCATCATGGCACTTCCGTCATGATTTTTTACAATTTTTGGAGCAGGGCAACCACAGTTAAGGTCAATTATATCAAACGCATCAAACATTTTGTCACCAATAAGGTTGGCAACATCTGGTTCGTGGAAAAATACTTGGCAAACGTGCAAGGCAGAAGATTCTTCCCTCAACATTTTTTGTGAACGTGCGCTTGTGTGTTCAATGGCTTTTAAACTTATCATTTCCGTCACAACCATATCTGCACCAAAGTCTGCACAAATCTTGCGAAATGCAAAATCTGTTACGCCTGCCATTGGGGCAAGTGCAACAATAAATTTATTAAAATTTAATTTAAATTTTGGTTTCACATTAAAATTATATAAAAAATTACGGATTTTTCAAAATATTTTTGTTGTTTTTACTAAAAATAAGGTTATGAAAAGAAGTAATTTGTTATCTGGTGCCTTAATTTTATCGGTTGGTGGAGTGCTTGCAAAAATTTTTAGTGCAATATATCGCATTGCCATAACACGCATTTTGGGTGGGGTTGGCATTGGAATTTATCAATTGATTTTCCCTGTTTATTCGCTTTGCGTTGTGCTTACAACTTCGGGTTTGCCACTTGCAATTTCCAAGGTTGTTGCCAAGCACGAAGGCAAAAATGTAATAAAAAACTGCCTTGGTTTTACGTGTTTAATTGCACTTTTGCTTTCCACAATTCTGTTTATTTCAAGTGGTGCGCTTGCAAAACTGCAAGGCGAACAAAAAATTGCCATTTGCTATGCAATTTTATCCCCAAGCATAATTGTTGTTAGTGCAAGTAGTGTTTTTAAAGGATATTTTCAAGGCAGACGACAATTTGTGCCGAGTGCTTTAAGCAACATTATAGAGCAATTTATTAAGTTTGTTGTGGGTTTAATTTTAACCTTGATTTTGATAAAACAAAGCGTTATTTTGGCAATTATTGGTGCCGTTGTTGCCATTGATGTTAGTGAAGTTGTATCTTTCCTTGTGCTTGTTTGTTTTTATAGAAACAAGCCTGTTCAAAATGATAAAAATTTAAGTATTTCAGCGCTTTTTAAAGACATTTTGCCAATAATGTTAACCAACGTGATTTTGCCACTTGCAATGTTTGCGGATAGCCTTTTGGTTGTTAATTTGTTGGGCATGAATTTTAGCAAACAGACAGCCGTTGCCATGTATGGAATTGAAACTGGGGCAGTAAGCAGTTTAATAAATTTGCCAACAATATTTTCTTTTGCAATTGCAAGTGTTTTGATGCCGATGTTGGCAGGGAAAGGCAACGATTTTAACAAGACACACACACTTTCTGTTGCCATAAAAATTGTGCTTACAATAACTGTTCCATGTGTGATTTGCTTTGTGTTTATACCGAACCGAATTATTGATGTTTTGTATGCTGGACGCTTTGTTTTTGAAGATTTTGATGGCATGATTTTGGCATATAGATTGCTTGCAATTTCTGCTTTTGGAATTGTGTTTTTGACCTTAAATCAGCTGTTTTCAAGCGCTTTGCAAGCACAAGAAAAACGGTTGACAACAATACGTAATTTGCTTGTTGCTGTTACATTTAAATTTATTATTGAAATTGTGTTTTTGCAAACAAAAGAAGTGAACATTTTTGCGCTTACAATTGCCAATGTTGTGTGCTATGCAACCAGCATGTTGCTTAATGAAATGAGTTTGAAAAAGAGTTTGTGTATGCTTGTGGATTTTGCATTTATTTCCAAACTTTTGCTTTGCAATGTGCTTATGTTTTTAACTCTTTTGGGCACACTTTATGCTGGCACGAGTGCGTGGGTGACATTGGCAGGTTTGATGCTTGCTGGCATAGTTTATTTGGGCAGTTTGTCCTTAACAAAAATTTTTACAAGACGTGACCTTGCAATGATAAAATACAAAATTAAATGATTAAAATTTTCATGCGTGGCAATAATCCTTTTGGAGGTAGAGATTATGAACAAAAGCGAGTGTGTGGATGAAGTTTTTGATAAAACCGGTTTAACAAAAAAGGATTGCAAGTTGTGTTTAGATGCAATTTTAGACGTTATTAAAGATGCACTTTCCAATGGCGAAAGTGTAACCCTTTCCAACTTTGGCAAATTTAAGGTTAACAATGTAAAAGCAAAGTCTATGTATAGTTTTAAAACCGGTGCAACTTATGTTGCCAAGGCTAGAAAAACCCCTTGTTTTAAGGCAAGTGATAACCTTAAGCAAATTGTAAAATAAACAAAAAAGTGCAATTAATTTTGCACTTTTTTATATTGTAACAAAAGGTCTTTATCTTGTTTTGTAATTCTAAAACTATCTCTGCATTTTGAAATACCTTTGTTGATGATGAACGCATTGGTTGAGTTGTTTTTAAAATAGTTTAAAGTTTCATCACGATATTTTGCAAAGCATTCAGCAAGAAGCCATGCAGCACACATATTTACGTAATATTCAGTTTCAGCATTAAGTGAATTTAACACGTCAAAAGCTCTTAAAACATATTGTTCATCTTTAATCAATTCAAAGAAAATGTTTAGCCCTGTTCTTCTAACAAAAGGCAACTTGCTTTTAATATATTTAAGGGATAGATTATAAAGTTTTTCCTTATCTTTTTTTTGAAAACGCAAAGTGTCTGTGCTTGCCCAATTATCTATGGTTAAAACAAACTTGTTTAAATATGTTTCAAACACTTCAAAAGTTTTGATGGAAGAGATTAAAAAAGCACAAACCAAGCTATCCAAATGGTTCTCTATGGTTAAATTATCTAAAAATTGTAAATAATTTCCTTTTTTAATGTCTTTTACTAAAATTTTTGCTTTAGCAGAAGTTTTGCCAAAGCATTTAAGTTTGGTATTAATAATTTTTTGTTCCCATTTGCATTCGTTTTCTGTACCAAGCAGAGTCTTGCTAAAATTTTTAAATTCTAAAATATCCTTTTTTGTCCAATGGTCTAAAATTAAATTCATTACTTGTTCCTTCTTTTTTCCTTAAAGAATTTTTGAATTAAATCTTTATTTTCTTTTTCATAATCAGGTAAAAAGAAAGATTCAGTTGTGTGGTTTAAAGTGTTATTTAACATGTTAAATTTTGAAATTGCACCATTATCTTCATCTTTAACGGCGTAATAAACGGCACGCAACCTTGCATTTAAAATTGCTCCTGCACACATTGGACATGGTTCAAGTGTAACGTAAATATCGCAATCGTCAAGGCGCCAAGATTTAAGTTTTTTGCAGGCCTTTTCAATTGCCAAAACTTCTGCATGATGAGTTGCAATTTGGTCAGTTTCCCTTAAATTGTGTGCCTTTGCAACAACCTTACCATCTTTTAAAATTACTGCCCCAATTGGAACTTCCCCTTTGGAATAAGCCAAAAGTCCTTGTTTGGTTGCCATTTTCATTGCGTCCATAATTTGCTCCTATGCTTATATTTTGCACTTTTGGAAGGGTAAAGTCAATTGATGTAGCATATTCTTTTGCTTTTTCAAGGGCAATAAGTGGAACATCTTTGTTTTTTAAATAAATTTCTGGCAACGTATCTTCACCGAGTGGGTGAGGCAAGTTGTCATCTCCAACTTCAATTGTGTAAGCAGGAATTTTTAAGGAATTTATGCACCAATCTTTGTAACCACCTGTTGAATTTTCGGTTGCAACAAGTGGGTATCCGGTATATTCACTAAGCGCTTCCCCAATTTTATAATCTCGTACTTTATTTTGTTCACTTTGTCCGTCAAATCCCCAATAAATAACGTTGCCTTTTGTGTGGTAAGAAATTGTAATAAGTGGTCTTGTTTTTAATGTAAAATTAATTAAAGATTGCACTTCTCGTTCACTTTCTGGGTAGTAACCAACAAAGTTTGCAGGTGCAGGACAAAAAACGTTTTGAGAACCTTTGCCCCAATCGGCATCAAAATTGGTGTTTAAGTCCACCAAATTTATGTTTGCCTTGTATTGAGAAAAATCTGTGCTTCCACCATTTGCCAAGGTTAAAAACTGCTTTTGGATATCACATTTTACGGCATTCAATCCGTCAAGCACAAGTTCGGCACCATCAGGATTGGTTAAGAACACAAAATATATGCCACCACCTTTAACAAGGTCGTTTAAAAACAAGTTTCTTGCCTGTTCCACCATTAAAAGAGAAGTTATGTATTCACGTGCGTGAATTCCACCCTGAATAAGCACTTGTGGGCCAGAGTAACTGCCCACATGTGTTGCAAGCAAGTTTTTGCCCAAAACCGATTTTCCAGCATTAAAAATTTCCAACCCGTCTTCTTGGAGTTGGAGGATTTTGTTAATCAATTCCTGATAAGTCATAATCACCTCAAGATGAAAATATCATCTTATTTGTGATATGAAATGTTGTTGTTTATTGTGAATGCTCTGTAAAGTTGTTCCAAAAATATTAAGCGCATAAGTTGGTGTGGAAAAGTCATTTTGGAAAAAGAAATTTTTTCTTTGCATTGTTGTTTAATTTCTTCGTCAATTCCATTGGAAGCACCAATAATAAAAGAAATTTCGCCAGATTTTAATGAAATTTCGTTAATTTTACTTGCAAATTCTTCACTTGAATATTGTTTTGCGCCAATATCCAAGCAAATTGCATAACCCTTGATGTGCTTTTGTATGTCGGTTGCATCTTTTTTTAATGCCAACAAAATATCTTTTGCACCATCAGATTTTGGGTTATTTTCTTTTAACTCAACAATCTGCAAATTGGCAAAACGACTCAACCTTTTTTGATATTCTTTTATTGCATCTTTCAAGTAATTTTCTTTGATGTCGCCCATGCAAATTAAATTTATCTTAAGCATTAAATTATCCCCCAAATGAATGAACTTAAAGTTATTGTTGCACCAAGCACAATACTGCAGATATAAAACAATTTTTCTGTAAAACCAACATGCACTTTTTCATTTTTGGAAATAAGGAAATCTGTTTGTTTTGCTTGTTGCAAAATTTCATCAGTTTTTTCAAATTGTGCTTTAATTTCACTAAGTGGTGCACTTTCCAAATGTAGAGTTTTAATAATTTTTAAAACTTCCTTTTTTGCCCTTTCTTTAAGCAGTATTTTGATGAGCAGAGAATATAAAAGGAACAACATAAAAATAAACAAACTTACAGTTACAACAAACATAAGCATATTGCTCATGAGTATTTCGGTTAATGCTTCAAAGAACACAACCGGCCCCCACCTAAATTGGCTTCCATAAGTTACAAGAGTGCTTAAAAAGTTGTTCATAAAGTGAATGATTATTGTTGGGATAATACTGCCTGATATAAGTGAAACATAGCCCATCAAAAAGCCCAAAATTGTGGCATAGAAGAATTGGTTAATGTTAAGATGCATAAGTCCAAACAGAAGTGAAGATATAATCAAAGCCGTTTTAGGATTCCCATATTTTTTGCCAGCATTAAGCAATATGCCCCTATGCAAAAATTCTTCAAACAAAGCAGGGAAGACACATGTAAAAATTAAATCCCTTAACAAACTTAAATATCCAGTTTCAGTAACCGTGTTTGTAATCCTTACATTTTCGTAGCCGAACAGCGTAATCATGCATTGGAAGAAATCGGCAACAAACAAGTTAATAAAGTATAAAACAATGCCAAGAGCAATTGAAATTAGCACAACCTTTTTGCTTACCTTGTTAAAACCTGTGTCTTTAAAGGTTTGTTTTGGATTTTTGCTTACAAGCAGGGTGTACATAAGCAAAGGAACTGCAAAAATTGAAACAACCTGAATTAACACAGAAGAAATCATGCTGTTGGTGATTATTCCAAAAGCACCCAAAACAAAAACTATAGCAACCAAAACCATTGCCACAAAATAAATTAATCCAATTAAAAATATCTTTTTGTTTTTCATTTTAAATATTTATGCTTGAAACCACCCAAAATATAATCATTATAAGGAAAGAACCACCCAAACAGAGCCAATCAATTTTTATTAAACTTGCTTGTTTTGTTGGTTTGTTTTTCTTTATTAGCATGTAAAGAAGTGCACCAACGAAGATTGCCATAAGTATTATTGCCAAAACAACAAACCACCAACTGTTTACAAACAAATTTATGCCAAAATATTCTGTTGTAAGTGCAAGAAGATTGTTTATTAAATGCACCAAAATTGTGTAAGTTACATTGTCTTCAAAATACATTATGCTAGAAAGCAATATACCCATTAAGAATGGATACAAAAGTTGGTCTAAAGATACGTGGAAAACAGCAAACATCACTGCACATATAAGCACAGAAAATAACTTGCCATAAGGTTTTAAACCCTTAAAAATTACACCACGCATAAAAATTTCTTCTGCAACGGCAGGTAAAATAACCAAAGATATTAAACCAAGCCAATAATTGTCCACTTTTATTTCATTTGGCACATAACCAAAACCCTTAAGCATTTCTGTAAAGCAATTTACAATTGGCGCCAGCATAAAGAAAACAACAACTGCAACAAGGATATAGAATAACACCTTTTTAACGGTTGGTTTTTTAAACATTTGGTTGTTCTTTTTTCTATTAAACAAAAGGGCAATCAAAACAAAGGTAACGTCCATTGCCAAAGCAGAAATAAGTATGCCAACGTCAGTTTTAAGCAGTTGACTTACAGATTCTGCATCAGCACCACTGTTGGCAGAAAAAACAATGACAAGTGATAATACTACAGCTGCCATTAATTGTGCGCACAAAAATCCAACAACCCAGCATAATGCCGAGGACTTTACATTTAGTTTGTTTTCTTGCATAGTACTATTATACAAAATTATTAAATTTTGGCAAAGAAAAATTTTGTGCAAATTGCGTTTTTGCGCATATATAGTTATATGGAATATGTAATTTACAGCAAAAGCACCCCAAAAAGTAAGTTAAATGCTCACAATATAAGCATTTCCAAGGAATGCAAAATAGGTAATAATGTAAAGATATATTCAGGCTGTCGTTTGTGTGGCAAATGCATTGTGGAAGACAACGTTACACTTTGGCACAATTCATTTTTGGACTCGGCAACCGTTGGAGAAGGCACAGAAATTAAATCTTCGTATGTGGAAAACTCTATAATTGGCAAAAAATGTACGGTTGGGCCGTTTGCTCACATAAGGGATAATTCTAGCGTAGGGGACGAGTGCAGGTTGGGAAATTTTATAGAAATAAAAAACTCAATCATGGGCAAAAAATCCAAAATGGCACATTTGGCTTATATGGGTGATGCCATTGTTGGTGAAAACTGCAACATTGGTTGCGGTGTGGTGTTTTGTAACTATAATGGAAAAATCAAACAGAAATGTATTTTGGGAAACAATGTTTTTGTTGGCTCAAATGCAAACCTTATTGCGCCGGTAACCATAGAAGACAACACATACATCGCAGGTGGAAGTACAATAAATCAGGACATCAAAAAAGGTGAATTTGCCATTGCTAGAGCAAGACAGACCAACAAGACAAATTTCAAAAATCCATATTTAGATAGATAAAAATGTGCAAAAAACGCACATTTTCCATTAATTTTTTAAAAATTTTGCTATTTTTTTGTTAAATTTTCTTCTTTTTCAATTTCATTAGTGTTGGGCAATATATCAATTTTTTTGTTTTTTGCTTTTATTTTTTCTTCAATAAAGTGGTCAAATTTCATAAGCAAGTATAAATCAACAATAATCAAATTTACAAACAAAACATAATCAAAGGTTGAAAGTTCTGCCCAATTTATTATGCCACTTCCAAAAAAGCAGAGTATAGCAATATCGAATCCACAGAAAAGAGCACAGATTGGAGCAAAGAACCAATACTTCATTTTTGTCATGCCAGCAACCAAACTTATTGCGTCATCTGGCAATCCTGGTACAGCAAACATAATCGGCAACAGAATTTTACTTTTTGTGTCAATTAAATCTTGTGCACGTTCAAGTTCTTCTTTTCCAATTAATTTTCTTGCCAAACTTTCACCAAATTTGTCTCCAATAAAGAACATTAAACTTGCAGCAACAAATTCTGCTGCCCAAGAAACAAAAAATGCGGTTTTTGCCCCAAAAAGCACAATACCAAGCACTTTTATTGAAGGCTCGATGATGGGTATGAAGCAGAATAGGGAAAAACTTAACACTTCCACACAAAAAAAGATTAAAACTGACCATTGTTTGTTTTGTTGTAAAAAGGATTTCAGTGCATCTAAATTGGTTAAACCACAGAATTTACACACAAAAAACAAACCAACGCTTATTCCTGCAAAAATTGCTATTATGCCAACTAATTTAAGCCAATTCTTCATATTGCCATTATATGTAGAAGTGGCAGTTTGTGATAAAAAAAGAACTTATGCTTTTTGCATAAATTCTTCGTATGCTATTTTTATTATTTCCACAAGTTCCTCAACAGTTTTGTTGGAACTATTCACAACAAAATCGTAGTTATTCAAGTTGCAGTTGTCTATGTTGTAAAGTTCTTGATAACGTTTGTTTTCTGTTTCCCACCTATTTTTTAAACTTTCGGTTGCAGAATCTGTGTCTTTTGCTGTTTCGCTGTCTCTATCTGCACCAATAAGCCTGTTTCCAGCAGTTGTCCAATCTACATCAACAAAAACTTTAAAGGATTTTGGAATAAAGTGCCATGCCAAGCGAGAATCAATCATCAAATTTTCATCTAACCTGGTTTTGCCGACGTTTTCCGTGTAAGAATCCAACATATTGTCAATATCCTTAATATTAGGGTTGCTTTGTTGGAATTCCAAAATTGTTTGGTTGTTTTTTAAGGCCATTTCACGCATCATATCGCCAACACACATATAATCAAAGTTATACTTTTGGCAAAACATCTTGCTTATTGAACCTTTACCACTGCACGGCTTACCTGTTATTGTAATAATCATGCTTATGCGTGCCCCCTGGTTCTGTAGTATTCATTTTCATTTTGAAGTGTTTCAATTTGTTGCCTTTGTTCTTCTAATTTTTTGTTTTGATTGTTTATTGAAATCAACATTACGACATTAAGGGCAAGCAAAACAACAACCAGCGCAATTGCTGCAAAGATTATCCATTTAACTTTTTTTTGATTTGTTGGCATGTGCTAACTTCCTTTTTTCTTTCAACTTGTTAAAAAGAGTATACCATTTCGTTTCAAAAAACACAACTAATTTTTTGCTTATGAAATGACACCAAACATAGCCACCCAAAAAGGCAAGTAACAGCGAAAAGGAAAATTTGCCAAAGTTTAAGAAAACCAACAAAAAATCAAAAAATATTGCAGAAAATATGTAAAAAATGCTTTCAAAAATCAATTTTAATGGTAATTTTTGAAAATTTTTTAAAAATAAAATAAAAAATATTTTAGAAATTAAAGCGCAAATTATTCCAAAAAAGATAAAACATAAAAAGCAATTTGCTTGGTGGGTTGTTGAAAAAATCACTTAAAAATTTTCCTAAAAAACGACTCTTTAACTTTGGCTTGTAAAAATTTTATTGCATCAATTTGTCCAACAATATCTGCACGCATGGAAGCATTATCCAATTTTTTTAATTCCAAATTTTGCCCGTTGATAATTATTCCACCATAATTGCTATCCACTTGAATTAAGTCGTTTTTAACACTTATTATTTTTGTAACTCCACCTACGGAAAGATTTTTTCTGTTTTGTAAGGTTATTATTTGCTCTTTATTTTGATTATTATTTTCTTCCATATTTGCCCCTTAAAACATTATATTGTTTTTTTATTCCAAATATGTTTGAACATAATTTTTAAAAAATAAAATAAAAATATATTTTTATTGGTTAAATTTTGTTTGACAAATTTACCCATATATATTTATAATAATAAATATTAATACAGGTTATTATATTTATTGCATTTTAGGTAAAACTAATTTTTAGGGGAATTAATGAAGAAGTTCGGCGCATTTTTATTAACAGTTTTGGCAATATTCACTTGCTTCATTTTTTCTGCATGTAAATCTAAATATGATAATCTTACTATGACATTTACAACAGTTGATGGCGAAACGTTAAATGATATTGATTTAACTTTGGACGAAGGTAACCCTAATGCACCAAGTCAAATTAAAATTGCAGTTAAGGTTGATGGTGTAAGTGTTGAAGACGTTGGTTTAATTGAAGTTGAAAGTGAACCTTCAGATCTTGTTAACGTAATAGAAGGGCACTACAATCAAAACATATATTACGTTACAGTAACTGCTTTGGCTTCTTGCAGTGAAACGGCAAAATTGAAGGCTACTCATTTGGCTTCAAACAAAAGTGTTGAAATTCCTTTGACTATTGGCGAAAAGGCAAAGAATGTAACAATGAACGATGCATACCTTGTTGCAATCCCTGAAAACGAAAAAAATGTTTATTTGTCAGCAGAAGAATTTTGCACATTGGACCCAATTGGAAGTACAGATGAAATTTATTTTGGTTGTGAACAAACTGCACCAGCAGGCGTTGAGTTTATTACCAATGAATTGGGCATTATTGGCTTTAAAGTTTCACCAAGTGTCGCAAACTTGCCAATTGCAAACAGAATTGTAAGTTTATATCCAATTTTGGTGCACAAGGGCTATGAAACAGATAAAGAGCAATTCAAATCTCAAAAAGTTAAAATTGCCTTTGTTAAAGATTTAAACGACGATGCAGTTGAATTAAGTACAGACAGTTACCATAAAGAAAGTTTGGAAGGTAACAAAACTTTTGTTTTGCTTAGCAATGGAACATCTGCTATAACGGTTCCAAATGAAGACGCTTATTCCTTAAGCACTTTAAATGTTTGCGTAGATTTGACAAATGGCACAGGCGCTTCAACAAGGATTGTAAATTCAGAATACATGCAAGGCATTCCAAGTTTAAGTCAACAAAATTCTGGTTATTACAAATTCAACTTTGTTTATGATGCTGAATATCTTGACGTAACACAAGTTGACGAAAAAACAATCGTTCGTGCAAAAAAATATTTTGAAAAAGAATTGGAAGTTAAAATTCAACTTGTGCCACTTTACGAAGGCGAACTTAGTACGGTTGAAAGAACAATAAAAGTTAAATGCGACATTGCACCATCAAAACTTATTGTCAGCATGAATGGTGAACAAATTGACCCAAGTGAGCCACACAATTTGTTTGATACATATGGCAATTCAGCACTTGGAACAACTTTTACCTTTAACTGCATTGAAGAATTTGCTTATGCAGATTTAAGAGATACTCACATTTTGCTTGCACCAGAAGTGTTTAATGCAATTTATGACGAATATAATACTGAAGGGCAACTGATTAAAAAGGGCAACATAATTGGCAATATTCCAGCAGACATAAAAGCAGGAACACGTACAAATAAATACGTTTTGCAATTCTATATGAACAAAGAAGATGCAAATAAAAATCTTATGTTCACATACGATGAAGAACTTGAAAAATATGTTTCTGAAACAATTGCACCAAACAAAGAAATTTACATAAAATATGTTGAAACAGACAAATCTGGTAACGTAGACCTTACCTGTAATGTTGCAAACTATTATAAAGGCAATTTGGAATACTTAAAGCACATTAACAGTGAAGAACTTCTTTCTGCAACATTAAATTTCAAGATGAAAAATGGTGTTACGGCAATGAATGTTGAAGCAGGCTCTTTGGTTTATGACCAACAAGAAAAGAAAGCAACTGTTTCTTATATTGTTGAAGAATACCAAGAAGGTGGCGAAAGATATTCCAGACCAAGATATATTGCAAATGATGGGGCAATTTACATCAACCGTGACCAAGGTATTGACAAGGATTCAGCCCCAGCATATGTTTTTGCTTTAAGAAAAGATGCGTTAATAGATGCAAAAGGTGATGCAATTGAAACGGCAGAGTTGTATGTTAAAGTGGAAGGTGGCAAAAATAATCCAATTACAATAAAACAATATGATGCTAGCCACGATACAACTGCAAAATCCAAAGAAGGCACAGCAAGTGAAATTATTTATAGTTATATAAATCAAACAACCCTTGTTGACAATGCAATTTTCTTTGCCTTTGACAGCACAACAGACCTTGGCGAATACATAATTACATTAACAAGCGAAAATGGATATACACACACAATAAAATGCTGGGTATACGAAGAATTGACAGCAGAGGATATTTCTTTCACACTTGAAGAATCAGAAACCTGTTTTGCAAACAAAGATAAATCCAACAGTGGCAATGCTTTTGCTGGTTATGATTGCAATTACATTGCATCAGCAGGCACATCAACAAATCTTGTTGCAAGAATAAGCGAATATTTCAGTGCACGTGAATTTAGATTTGTTATAAGCCAAGATGAAACTAAAACAGAATCTAATTCCTACATCAAAGTTTTGTCAGATGCTGAAGGCGAAATTACAAGTGGCAATGCCGAAATTCAATTTTTGAACGGCACATATTATGATGGCAGAAACAATTACGAAAAAGTTTACATTGGTGTAAAAGATAAAAAATATTCAGATATTTTAACCGAAGCCGGTGACCAATGGGTTTATGTGGAATTAACATTCTTCATTTATAAACCTGTGCACCAAAGTGATTTGGTGTTGCATCTTGACAACGCAGGCCTTACAGACCCAGTAATTCGTTATATGTCTAACTATTTGGGAATATATTATGGAGACCTTTCAAAAGCCTTGCTTTCCTTGGAAATGGACGAAGATTTGTGGAATTACACTCAAGACCAAATTCAATTGGAAGATTACAAAATTGGAATACCTTCAACCGTAAAAGCAATTTGGAAAACAAGTGTGCCAGCAGGTAGTGAAAATCCTATAACAACAAACAGCCAAAGCAATAACACAATTGCTTTAACATTTAATAAATCCAGCGAAACAATATACAGCATTTATGCTTACGTAAAACAATTTAACACAGTTTACACAAGAAGATGTGACATTGAAGTTAAACAGCCTGTGCTTAGCACAGATGTTGCAGTTACATCTGTTGTTTCCACAACCAGTGAAAAGACATTTAAAATTAAAACAGACGAAAAAGGTAGTCCGGTTCTTAGTTTAAAGGCTGGTAATCAATGTCAAATTGTTGGCACAACTTTCTCTCAAACCGGAGAAAAAGTAACAAACAACGATATTGCAGTGGTGGTGGTTGACGGAAATGGTAACCGTGTTTCAGATTCTTTGGTTGAAGTCGATTACAAAAACAATACACTTAAAGTTGCAGACACACTAACAGGCTATACACCAGACAATGAACTTTACATCTTGGTGTTTGCAAAAGATGTTTTAACAAGAGAAATAGACGATTCAAGATGGAACTTTGCAAATCCATCAAGTTGGCTTATTGATGTTGGTTACAATGGTTTGGGTACGGAAGTGCAAGGCAAGTATGCACATGCATATCAAAAGATATCCTTAAAACTTGCTGACGGACTTACAAATCCTTACAACATTTATGATTTGGAAGACTTGCTTGAAATTGACGGAAGCAACAAAAAGTTTATAATTCACACAAGCATCGACTTAAAAGGAACAGAAACCTTTGATAACTTTACAGGCTCATTAACAACTTCAGAAATAATTGAAGGTACAGGCGAATACGAAACAGTTACAATTTCCGGCGTTAAATTAACAGGTACACACAAGAACTTGTTCACAAATTTTGCAGGAACAATCAAAAACATTAAATTTGTTGTTGATTATGACGTAGATTTGGAAGCAACAGGCAACGACGAATATATTGGTGTGTTTGATGTAAACAATGGCACACTTGAAAATGTTTCGGTTGAATATTTGGGCGAAATTAACATCACAGGTCTTGGCACAGCATATATTGGTGGCTTGGTTGCAGAAAATAATGGTGCAATCAGTTACACAAAACAAATCAATGGTGCAAATGGCATAATAAAAATTTCTGGTGATGCAGTTACTAAATTTGGTGGTTTGGTTGGCTACAATGCTAAAGATAAATCAATCAAAGGTTACTATGAGCAATCAACAGAAAGCACTTCAACACCAACCTTTGTAACACACATCGAAACAGCAGATGCAATTTCTAGTGTGAAAGTTGATGCAAAAGATTTAACCAACGAAAACAGTGCAGTTGGTGGTGTAATTGGTTTTAACATGGGCAAAATTTCTTCTGCCTTTGTGAATGCTGAAATTGAAGGAAAATATAACCTTGGTGGTTTGATTGGTGAAAATGGCAACAAAGATACAGCAATTTCAGTAAATGTCCACAGAACAAGCAACATCGCAAACAAAGTTACAGTAAACAACAAAGTTACAGAAATTGAAAAAATCACATCACACGCAAAAGTTAAAGGAACAAGCAACGTTGGTGGCTTGGTTGGTAAAGATTTCTTTGGCTATTATTCTGAATGTAAGTATCAAATTTATGCAACAGACGGCACAAATTTAACAGCAGAAACTAATGTCGGTGGTTTGATTGGTTACTCATATAATGGTTTTGTTGAATATTCTTCAACTTATAGTTATAAGACATCATATTCAAGTGCAAGTTTGGTTGGCAATGTAGATATTTATGCAGGCACATCTTATGCTGGTGGTCTTGTTGGTTATGCAGAAAGAGTTTCTCAACATGATGGTGATGAAACACAAAATGTAGATTCACCTGTAATAACATTAAGCAGTGCCAATGCTTACGTAAAGAGTGCTGGCAATGTTGGTGGACTTACATGTATTGGTGGACAATCCATTTATATACAATCCATTTATATAATTGATGCAGCTTTTATTGGTAAACTTGAAGGACAATCATTAGACGAGAAATATTTTGCAGACAATAATAAATACGAAGCATACAACGTTTATGCAGTGGATGAAGCGAACACTGAAGACCCTGAAATAAGTGCCCACAATTCCTTTAATGATCAGGTGATAAAGGACCCAACGGATGTGCCAGAACATTGGGCATATACTGAAAGCTTAAATGGTGGCTATATCTACATAGAAAAAGACAACAAACCAATTTTTGAAATTGTTCCAACATCAGTTAGCGTAACTCCAAGGGGTGACGTTGAGATGTTTGATGGCTGTGTGGTTTTGAAATATTTCGATTTCAAAGAAGATAACCCAAACAACAAAACATATAACAAACATCAGATTTTAGAAATTGTTGAAATAACATACACTCCAGACGATTGCGATGCAAGGTTTATTGTTGAAAGTAACAACCCAAGCATTGTGGCAATTTCTGGTGGTGAATTTGTTGTTAAAGGTGTTGGCAGAACAACCATAACAATTAAATCTGCACTCAACCAAACAGTGTTTGATACATTTGAAATTGTTGTTGTACCACCAATTAACGATGAAGGTATGACTCTTGAAATAATAAATCAAGATACAGACCAAGACGTAGACGACAATACACCTGTAAATATTGCAAAAAATAACAGTAAAGAATTTTATGTAACTGCCTTTGGACATAAAGACGGTTGGGAATATAAAACAAACATAGATTCACTTTTGATTAATGTTTCTGCAATAGACGAAACAGGGGCAGAAGATACAACCTTTGAAGTTGATTCATACATCAATTTGAACGGCACAAAATTTGATAAAGAAAGTTATGTAAGAATCAATTCATCTTCATTTACTATTTCTGTGCTTCAAACTTTACCAGAAAAGTATAAGATGTTAAAATTTGTTGTGGTTCCATCGTACTTCGATTCATCATTAGGCAAGTATTATGATTCAACAAAAAGTAGCATCTTCTACATCACAACATCTGAAGACCCAACCGACCTTGCCTTAGATTACAATTCTGTTGTACTTTATCCTACAAACGAGACATATTTAAGAGCAATTGTAACAACAGACAAATTGTTAGATAAAGATTCATGTACAAGTTTAATTAAAGCCGTGCTTAAAGATGGTGTAGACGTTGGAGAATACAAAGATTATATTGGCGTGTTTGACATAGGCACACTTGTAAAAGGCAAGCAAATAGTAACTTATGTCATAAAATATAACGAGAATTTGGAAATTGACAAAAAAGCAAACATAACAATAACAATAAAAGCAGGAGATAAATCTGCTTCGGCATATTATACCTATTTGCCACAACGCATAAACAAATTTGAAATTAAAAACTACGTGTTTGGCGAAGAAGAATTGGTTGACGTAATAAAACAAGACAAACCAGGTTTGTTGGTAATTGACGTTGTTCCAAGCAATGGTTATTATGATTATCTTGTTGTGGAAGATATAACAGGTGATGAAGAAATAACCTTTACACAAGTTGACAAAAATGGTGAACCAACACCAATAATGGACGAAAAAACTGCAGATGGAAAAGGAATAATCATTCGTCGTGAAAATGTGGTTGCAACAGATAAAGATAGAATTTATGTAAAAACACTCATTGATAAAGACGCAACAACACAAATGCATACAATACGTGTTAAAGCTTACGTATATTGTGAAAATAATGATGCCTTGGTTGGACAATCAACAAAATACATTCAAGCAAAGATGTTGCCACGTTTTGAAAAAGTTAACTTTGTAAAACCAAATGGTGAAGCAGTTAAACTTAATGATGGTGATTTACTTACACCATACTACGTTGCAAACGGTGTTAATGCAGAATTTGAAATTTCAACTCTAAATGCAAACAGTGGTGTTGAATTTGATATGAGCATATCCAAAGATGTTGACGTAAACGACTATGTGGAAATTGTATCTGGCAGAAACAACAGGTATACCTTGCGCTTTAAACAAGGTTATGTTGAAGAATTAACAGGCAAAACATTAACAATTGTCCTTAAAGCAACTCAAACATGGCCAAATGGCGACTTTGACCAAGTTGAAAAGACACTTACACTTAACATTGCAGAATTTGTTGTGCATGGTGCACACTTAACAAAGACACAAACAATTGGTGGCACTGATTATTTGTACGGCTACAGAGGCAACAAAATAAAATCTCAATTCTATTTTGATGACCTTGATATCAGTTATCATCTTAACAATGGTGTTGGCTATACGGTAGACACCAAATCGGCTCCACAAGAGATAATAAACATTTTAACAGCACTTAACAACTCAACATCGTCTTTTGACTTTATAGTTGAAGGTTTAAGTGTAGAAAAGTTACTAGGTAACCTTGTGTTTAGTTACGATGAAGTTGAAGAAGATGAAACAGACGAAGCATTTACAGTAGAATTTGAATTACAATATAACGAGAACGACGGTGTTTGGACTTATGTTGAAACAGGTTCAGGCAAATTTATAACATGTAATTCCACTTATGGTTTGATGCTTACACAGCAAACTTCAGAAGAAGAGTACTTGCTGATTAACAGCCAAGACGACTTTAACAAAATGGTGCCAGACCAAAATTATGTTTTGGGTCAAGATATTGTTTTAAAATCTTACACACCACTTGATATTCAATTAAAACAATTTAATGGTAATGGCCACAAAATCACCATTGAGGGCTTTAACACTGCAGAGTTTGTTGAATCAGAAGTTAAAATTGGTTTGTTTAAAGAAGTTTATGAAGGCATGCTAATCAGGAATTTGGAAGTATGCTATAAACTTGGTAACACCGAACGTACAGAAACAGGATTTAACACAAGATACGAAGATTTGTTACCATTAACTGAAGATTTATTACCATTAAATGGAACCGAGCACACAAGTGTTGATTTTGGTGGCATTACACCAACAAACAATGGAATAATAACAAATTGTAAAGTAAGTGGTATTGTTGCAATCAAAGCAAGTGAAGTTGAAAAGTCTGCAACAGATTTATCAATTAACTTTAACATTGGTGCAGTTGTTGGAACAAATGGTGCAACAGGTTACATCACCAACTCCGAAAGCAGAGCAAAAATCATTGCAAAAGCAAACATTTCTGGCTTTGTTTATAGGAACGAGGGTAAAATTGTATCTTGTCGTTATGATGCTTCAACAGGCAATGGCTTGATTTATGCTTATAACGAACCAATAAGTTATAAATACGAAGTTAAAGTTGCAGGTTTTGTTGTAAACAATGTAAGTTCTGGCGATATTTCAATGAGCTATGTTACTGCAGGTGTAACAACCTATGTTCAAGCAAACAAAATTGGAAACATTGCTTCCAAAAACTTATCTGCTGGTTTTGTTTATGCAAACAGTGGCAAGGTTTATGATTGTTACGTTGACGTAGAAACAGTTGGTGGCAACAGCCAAAATAATTTTGCTGGAATGCTTCTTGAAAATTTAGGAACAGTTGAACGTTGCTATACCTACATCAACAAAGGTGTAAAAACCAACATAATTGATTTGTTTGCTCCAAGTGGAACAACAGGTGTTGTGGATTGTTACGAAATTAAGCAATCCATGGACGATACCTACAAAAGTGGCATTAAAGGTTTGACAACAATAAGCAGTGCAAACAGATTTATTCAATCTCAATATTCAGCCTTTGGCTTTGGTTCTTTGGAAACAGACAGCGACAGTGCCGTATGGACTATGAAAGCAAACAGTTTGCCAAAAATTGTTTCTGCTTCAGAAGAAATCTTTGCCTTTGAAGTTGACGCAAATGGCAACAACTTAGATATACAAGGTTTGGAAGAGATTAAAGAAGAGATAAAAGACGATGCCGGCAACATTATAGGTTACAGATATACATATAAGTTGCAAGAAGGCAACTATGGTGAAAGTTCAAATCCAATAATCATTTATAATATTGGAACTTGGGACACATATTTAGCAGGCGCAGACACAACTGCAAAATATTATAGATTGGTTGCAGATATCGACTTCAGTTCGTTATACGCAAACCCATCAACAAGCACAATTGTGTTTGAAGGTAATTTGCAAGGTAACAACATGAAGATTACCGGTGTAACTTTAAGTTCTCCAAATGAAGGAGATGCAATTGGTTTGTTCAAACAGTTGTCAGGCATTGATGACCCATCAGTTGTAAATGCTGTACGTAACTTGAGTGTTTCTGCAACACTTGTGAATGCAGTTAAAACACAAGCAGTTGGTATTTTGGCAGGTATAATTGAAGACTTCAATTTATATAACGTTTCAGTAACAAGCAATAGCATTCTTCTTGGTGCAAATGCTGTTGGTGGATTAAGTGGCATTGTACGTGGCAGATTTAACATCGAACACGTTTCAACAAATGCAAGTGTACGTAGCATAAGCGAAAACGCAAGTGCAAGTTATGTGCCATATGTATCAATCAACAACAACGTTCAAGAATCTGCAATGTTAAACAAAAATCACTATGCCGGAAGTTTGATTGGTGTGCTTGATGGTTACATCAAAACTTCATCAGCATTTGATATCAACAACAAGGAATCACGTACAGCCGTTGGCTTTGTTAAAGATGTAAAAATTGCAAGTGGCTTAACAATAATTGCAGACACGGCAGGTTATGCATTTGGTTTTGTTGGCGAGAGAGTAAGCGTAAGCGATATCACAATTAATGTTGCAAGTGCAACAATTTCTGCACAGATTTATGCTGGTGGATTGGTTGGCGAAAATCGTGGTACAATTACAAATTGCACTGTAATAATAACTTCAGATTCAACCTTTAATTCTTCACAAAATATCATTGGTGGAATTGCAGGTTTGAACATTGGTGGAGATATCAACAATTGTACAGTTGTCCTTAATATATATAAGGATAGTGATTGCACAGTTGGTGGTGTTGTCGGTCATAACTTTGCTGGTACTGTTGCAGATTGCACAGTTGGTGGTTATATTGACGAAAAGAAAGAAAATTACTATGGCAAATTCTCTGGCGAATATGTTGGCTTGATTGTTGGTGGAGATTACACATTACAAGACATGTTGAACTTTAAGTATGGCTATGGTGCATTTGATTCAACCATTAACGCAAGCAGTATAATTCCAACATGGGAAGTAACCAACAGGGTAAGCAACTGCACGGTAAACAAAGGCACAATTGAATATGTAACAAACAATTTAAGTTCATATTATAAATATGTAAACACAACAACATATGATGGCAACTATCAACTTGCAAAATATAAAGTGCTTGGTTTGATTATTGGCTTAACAAAACAAGAAAATGATTATTATAAATTCACAACAACAATTGATGCAGACGGAAACTTTGTGTTCAATTGTGGTGAATATGATGATGCAAGATATACGTTGGAAAACGTAAAACTTAACGAGTTCATCAACATTGAGACACACGAGCCTGTAACTTACACACTTACAAATGTTTATGTTGCAGAATATCAAACTGACCTTTCAATTTTAACCTTCTTGGTTGGCGCAAAAGCAGATAATATTGATTCATGGTCAAGAACAGATTATGTAGATTCAGCACGTCTTGTGTTCTATGATGTTGAAGGAAACAATATTAAATACCATTTAACATTCAGCATTGACGAGGAAAGCGAATATATTGGCGTTAATACCAACAATATATACTTGTTTGATGCAACAGCAACTTTACCAACTCCTACAATGAGCAATTTAGGTAGTTTAAAAGAATTTATTGGTTGGTATTTAACTGAAGATTGCTCTGGCGACCCAATAAGCACTACTTCAGGTATTCCAGAATCTGCAGGAACAGAATTGACGTTATATGGCAAATTTGAAGTTGTTTACTACGTAACATTATACCTTAACGGAGAAATACGTCAAGAGACGACAGCATATTTCTTAGACACAGATCTGCCAAGTCTACCAGATGGAGATTCACAAACCTTTGATGGTTGGTATTTAACTGAAAATTGCTCTGGCAACAAAGTAACAAAAATTGATAATTCATTTAGAACTAAAGAAATTGTATTGTATGGTAAATATCAGGACAACCACCAAGTAACGTTATATGTTGACGGAGATGTGTATGCAACAAGACAATTTTACACAAATGCAAAATTACCAACTCCTACAGCCGAAGATTCAAAAGTGTTTGATGGCTGGTATTTGACTGAAGATTTCTCTGGCGACAAACTAGAAAGAGTACCTGCCACCGAATCTACAAATGCTCCAATAACTTTATACGGAAAGTTTGAAACAACAACTTAAAGGACAATATGAAAATAGATTACAACAAATTGATGTACGAAGAAATAAGTAGTTTTGGTGATAAGCCAAAACTACTTTTGCATTGTTGCTGTGCACCATGTTCAAGTGCTGTTATTGAAAGAATAAGCAAATTTTTTGATATCACTTATTTTTACTTTAATCCAAACATTTTTCCAGAAGAAGAATTTAATTTAAGGAAAAGCGAATTTGATAAACTTAATGTAAAAGTTGTTGATGTAGGTTATAATCACCAAGAATTTTTGGATTTGACAAAAGGGCACGAAAAGGACGCAGAAGGTGGGGAAAGATGCAAATTATGTATTGCATACCGTATGGATAAAGCATTTAATTTTGCCCTTAAAAATGGGTTTGATGTGGTTACAACAACTCTTTCCATAAGTCCACACAAGGATTGTGAGTTTATAAACAAGATGGGAGAAAGTTTGCAAATGAAGTACGGCATAAAATACCTTCATGCAGATTTCAAAAAGCAAGACGGTTATTTGCGTAGCACACAAATTTGCAAGGAAAAGGGCATATACAGGCAAGATTATTGTGGCTGTGAATTTGGCAAAAACGAAGAATAAACAATGTTAATTTCGCTTTGCTTTGCATATAACAAAGTATGTTAAACAGAGTTGAAATTTTGGTTGATAGATTAAAAGAGAACATAAAACAGGTCAGGGCAAAAAATCCCAATTCGCTTGTTTGCGCAATGGTAAAAGCCAATGCTTATGGTGTTGGAGATTATCAAGTGGTTAAAGCAATAAACGATGATGTGGACTACTTTGGTGTGGCCTGTTTTTTTGAAGCAGAAAAAATAAAAAAACACACAAACAAAAAGATTTTGATTGTTGGCCCACTTGAACACACAAAATTTGATGCACGTTTTTCTTATTCTTGCAGTTCGGTTGAAGATGTGCTTACTTTGGCACAACTTCACAAAAGGATAAATGTGCATCTAAAAGTTAATTCTGGAATGAATAGATATGGATTTTCTTCTGTTGCTGAATTTAAAAAAGCAGTCAAAATAATTGAAAATAGCAAACTAAATTTGGAAGGAATTTTCACGCATTATGCAACAATAGATGATTATGTAGAAAGGCAGACAGAAGTGTTTAAAAAGTTTTTGTCTGCAATAAAAAACACCAAATTTAAACCAATAATCCATGCCGATAACAGTGCAGTTAATGTGTGCAAAAATCATCATTTCAACATGGTTAGAATTGGTTTTAATTTATACAATAATTTGCAAAAAAACAATGGTTTGGTTGAAAAAATTTATGCAAAAATAACACAAATTAATCATGTAAAAATTGGAGAGTTAGTGGGTTATAACAGGAGATTTGTGGCATACAAAAACACCAAAATTGCCGTTGTTTCAGTTGGATATGCAGATGGATTTTTGCTTGAATATTTAGGTATTAATTTAAACATTAAAAACACCCCATGCAAAGTGCTTAATATTTGCATGGATTGTTTCATGTTTGACGCTTCAAAAATCAAAATTGATGTAGGCGAAGAAATTGAGATTTTGGGCGATGTTAACACCCCCGAAACTTATGCAAATTTTGTCAAAACAAGCCCTTATCAAGTGCTGACTAACTTTGGCAATATACGTGCCAAAAAAGAAACAAAAAATAAAAAAATAAAAAAATAATTAATTAAAATATATAATTTAAATTAATAAAAATCAACCTTAAAACCCCTTTAAACACCTTAAAATAAGCATACTGTAGCACTTGAAAAATAAATAAAAAAATATTAAAAAAATTAAAAAAATATTCAAAAATTATTAGTATTTAATTAATCTTTGTGTTATAATATCATTGTAAGAGTATGTCTTAAGACATAATTTTGGATATGAGGGGTTATTATGAATATATTTAATGAAGTGGATAAATTCTTCAGGTCACTCAGTGAATACTTAGATTTTAACTATGTATTTATCATTTTTGTTGCACTGTTTTTGTTGACCGTTGTAATTGTGCTTGTTTCAACAAGCCACGCATACGAATCAAAGTTGATTAAAGCAGTGGATAAATTTAATACATATTTTATGGAAAATCCACAAATCACTCAAGAAAACTTGATTGCGTTTAATGATAAGATGAAAAACAAGAATGTTCCAAAACAATTACGCAAACAATGGCAACAATTTGTTTTGTATCGTGACAAACGTGCAAGCGAATACATGTCCTTTGAACTTTGTGTTTCTGCACCTCTTAGGAACAGTACATTCAAACGTGATATTACAACAATGAACATTATGGCATACATTTTGTCTGCATTAAGTTTGGTTCTTAACATTTATAGGTCTTATGAAACAGACATGAATGATATTTTCAAACACATATTGTTGTGCCCAATCATAATTTTGACTTTAAACTTTATTGTTACAATTTTCTTAAACATTCATCACAGTTCAATTGTTAACGATTTACATCAAAACTATCAATTCTTTGAAGTGAACATTGACAAAGCAACACAAACTTTGCCAGAATATGTTGATTACGAAGTATTGTTTGACCGTATGGAAATTAAACGTGGTATTCCAATCCTTTATGCATACTTACAAAAACGTGCAGAAGAAGAACAAAAAGAACTTGACCGTGCCCGTTTAAGAAACGTAGAACACGAAAAGTTCAACTTTGACGAATCTGGTGTTGAAAGTTCATTGGTTTTGGACCGTGCAATGGAAGAAGCAGAAAACTACATTGCAGAACGTAAAAAATTCTACGAAGACATGGCACAAATCAATGATGATATCACACAAGAAGAATTGAACTTCCGTGAAATCACAAAAGAATATCAACGTCAAAACCAAGTAAGCAAGGAAGCATTTGAAAACTTTAAATCTCAACTTGCAGAAGCAACATCTTCAATTGAAATCAACTATCTTAAAAAACAACAACAACAAGAACTTGACCGTCAAAGAAATTTGGAACGTGATTTTGATACAGCAAGCGAAAGACATAAAAAAGTTTTGGAAGGCTATCAAGAAGAACTCACAGGTGTTGAAAACGAAATTAAAAAGGTTAAACAAAGTTTGGAAAAGGGCATGATGAGTGAATTTAAGTCCTATTCCATGAAAGTTTATGAAGAAGCATCAAAAGTTGTTGAAGATGTAAATAATGAAGAATTTGACAGGTTGAAAAACAAAATTAAACAATTACTAATTGGCTTCTTGTATGCTTATGTTGGCTTAGTATTATTCTTAACTGCTGCAAACGCTTCAATGACCCCGCTTGGTAAAAAGACTGGTTTAGAACTTGGAAATAGATTTGCTAACACCCCTAATGAATATGCTTTAATACTCATTGGTTTTGGATTAGGAATTGTTACAATTCTTTGCGAGCCTGCAGTTCACGTTCTTACTGGGCAAATTGAAGAGATGTCCGATAGACGTATTAAAAAGAAAACAGTCTTAATTGCTTTAGCAATCGGAGTTGGCGTTGCTATTGGTTTAGCGGTTTTAAGAACAGTATATAATTTCTCAATTTTATACATTGTTATTCCTGGATATGCAATTTCATTTATCCTAATGGCGTTTTGTCCTGATTTATATACCGCTATTGCGTTCGACTCTGGTGGAACAGCTTCAGGTCCTATGGCGGTAAGTTTTGTGGGCCCATTTGTAGTGGGATTAACATATGCTAAATATGGTCCAAACGCAGACTTCTATGGTCTTTCATTTGGTGTTGTTGCTTTAATTGCTCTTACACCAATTATTGCCATTCAGGTTCTTGGTGTATGGCAAACAATCGAAGCTCAAAGACGTCTTGCTGTTATGCGTCAAATTACTAAGGATCCAACTAACGCAGAGATAATTCATTATTAATGGAGGGTTTATGGCTAGAAAAGATAAAAAATCAGTTTATGTTCCAGTAGAGGAAAGGAAAGATT
>CALCEI010000133.1 GCA_937900575.1 uncultured Clostridia bacterium | reverse complement strand
AATTGGCTTGGAACAGAATGGGAACAATATTTAAGACCATCAACATTATTCGGAACAAAGTTTGAAGGGTACTTGAATGCGCCAGTGTATGAAAAGAAAAAATATGGTGCAGCAGGAATTGAAATCAATCCAGCAGCTGAAGAAGATGATGATTTACCATTCTAACAAGGTGGAATTATGAGAATTGAATATTACACAAATGGATATTTCACGCAGGATGAAGATGGACAGGCGTGGACATTTCACGAATATGAAAACAGAAGTGAGGAATTAAGAATGGATAAGTTAGATATTGAAGTAGTTTTCAACAGATTTGAAAACCTTGCAGCAAAGGCACAGCCTATTGAAGAAGGTGATTATGAAGTTGACGGATTAATGTACTGCGGAAAATGCAACACGCCAAAGCAGTGTGAAGTTGAATTGTTTGGCGAAATTAGAAAGCCATTCTGCGTGTGCAAATGCAAGCGTGAAAGATTGGATGCTGAAGAAGCAGAACGCCAGCGTTGGAAAAGACAGCAGAAGGTTGCAAAATTAAGGCATATGGGATTTCCTGAATCAGAAATGCAGGGATGGACATTTGCAGCAGACGATGGCAGCAATGCGAAAATATCAAAGATTGCACTTAACTATGTGGAAAACTTTGATGAAATGCGGAAGCGCGGAAAAGGATTGCTTTTATATGGAACTGTGGGAACAGGGAAAACCTTTGCAGCTGCGTGCATATCAAACGCGCTGATTGATCGCGGAATTCCGTGTTTAATGACTAACTTTGCAAGGCTGGTAAATACTATTCAGGGAATGTATGATGGCAAACAGCAGTACATTGACGGATTGAACAAATTCGATTTGATAGTAATTGATGATCTAGCAGCGGAACGTGATACGGAATATATGAATGAAATTGTATTCAACATTATCGATTCGCGTTATCGCGCAGGATTGCCAACAATCATTACAACAAATCTTTCAGCTGCTGAAATCAAGAATCCAGCAGATATGAAAAGACAAAGAACGTACAGCAGATTGCTTGAAATGTGTGTGCCAGTATTAGTAGAAGGAAAGGACAGAAGAAAAGAGAAACTGAAAGCTGATTATGCAGATTTGAATGATTTGCTTGGCTTGTAGGTGACAAATTGTCACATAATAAAGAAAAATGGTAACAAAATGGAACA
>CALCEI010000132.1 GCA_937900575.1 uncultured Clostridia bacterium | reverse complement strand
TTGAATCAAAGTCATCAAGACCAACTGATTTTTCCGTGTCAGCTTGTCTTTTCCATTTTCTGATGGCACGTTCATACAAACGCAACTGTTGTTCACCTTCATACTGTGTCATTGTTTTATTATTGTATGTGACTTTTGAATCTTTCATTTCATCCAATTCACCTTTTGAATAACGTGGTTCTTCACCTTCAAAATATGGATAGTATGAATGGCGGCAATTTATTCCACAAATTCCGGTTGGCTCTCCAAGTCTGCAAAGTGAAAATGGTGGATACTTTTTTGATTCACCTGATAATGAATAGATTTTCCCTTGGAATTCTTCATGCTCTGGTCTTGCACCCATATGTGCAGAAACTTCAACAAGGTCTGTTCCAAGTTCTTCACAGTTATTGATGGTGATTTGTGAAGCCGTCTGATTGATTGATGACATGATGTTTGTTCTGACGGCAGATTCAATTGACCGGTGGATTTCCTGACCACTGTCTGTATATTTGACAGTTTTGACAGATTCCGTTGCAAGTTCATCAACGGCCTTTTTGAATGATGTGTCATAATCAAATGCACCGGTTGTCACTTCCATATAACATTGATTTGCCTTTTGAACAAACAAACCAGAACTTGAATCTGCAATTGTCATTGTCAGTCTTTGAAGACCACTGAAAACCTTTATTGCCTGACCATCAATAAAATCTTGCCTTGTCTTATTATTTGAATTGATGATGGCAGATGATTTAAGTTTTTCTGCCGTTGCTTTCAACAACTGAAGTTGAGAATCATTCATTTTGATGTTTGTGAAATCAATGTTCTTTAAGTCAGATTTGGTTGCCTGATTCATTGCAGAATTAAATAAATCAAGAATCATTTTTTGTGCCGGTGCGTCATACTTCTGTATGATCTGCATGACTTCAGTTCTTAGACCACCAATCTCATTCAGAATTCTTGCCTGATAAACTGTGGATTCAGTAACACGGCCAAGTTTTTTCAGACGTTTTGCCATGGAAATAATTATTTCTGATTCCAACTGTGAATATAATCTGACAATATCATCCGAACATGACGCAAGATAACGTGCCGATAACATATTTATTTTCCTAAATTGGACAATCTGATTTTATTGATAACGGCACAAACTTGTGCCAATTCCTTGATTCCGTTGATTGCTCTTTTCTGCATTTTGTT
>CALCEI010000131.1 GCA_937900575.1 uncultured Clostridia bacterium | reverse complement strand
AATTATGGAAGAAAAGACATTTATGACACAAGAAGGTTTGGAAAAAACCAAAGAAAGATTAGATTATTTAAAATCAGTTAAACGTCAAGAAGTTGCAAAAAAACTTGCAGAAGCAAGAAGTTATGGCGATTTAAGTGAAAATAGTGAATATGATATTGCTCGTGACGAACAAGCAGCAGTTGAAACAGAAATCTTTGACCTTGAAAATAAGTTGAAAACTGTTGAAATTATTGATGCAAAAAAAGTTAACACAAGCAAAGTTAGTGTTGGTTGCAAAGTTAGTGTAACAAACGTTGCCACAAAACAAACTTTTGAATACACCATTGTTGGAGATACAGAATCTGACCCACTTAATGGTTTAATCAGCAACGCTTCACCAATTGGCGCAGGCTTAATTGGCAAAAAAGTTGGCGAAATTGCACAAATCAAAACACCAGCAGGCGTAATTTCATTTAAAATTGAAAAAATTAAATAATTTGTTGCCCACCACGTGTGGGCTTTTTTGTTTGCAAAATTTTTTAGGTTATACAATTTAATTGTATAAAAATTGGCATTATGTTATAATGATTGCATGATTGAAAGCATAAAAAGAACATCTGTTTACAAATCATTAAACCTAAACAAAAACAAATCTCATGCTTATTTGTTTTATTCTTCAGATAAAACACTTAATGATGAAATTGCTTTTTTGCTTGCAAAAACTTATGTGTGCAGAAGTTCAGATGCGTGTGGCGAATGTGATACATGCAAACAGTTTACAGTTGGCTCTCACCCAGACGTTGTTACAATCAAGCAAGATTCCATAAAGGTTGATGATGTAAACAAACTTATGGATAAACTTTCAACAAAACCTATTGTTGGCAACAAAAAATTGTTTATTATTTACAATGCTGACAATATGAATGAAGTTGCACAAAACAAATTGTTAAAATCTTTGGAAGAACCAAATGATGCAAATATTTTTATTATGACAACAACAAAAACAGATAAAATTTTGCCAACAATATTAAGCCGTCTAACAAAAGTGTTTGTGCCAAAATTATCTTTGGAAGATAAAAAACTTATTGCTTCAGAACTTAGGTTCCAACGTGTTAACATTGCGCCTTTCATCAATTTGGATACACTTACAGAAATGCTTAATTTTGCAACAAATTCGGAATATCAGGTTACATTAAAGGCCATTTCAAACTTGTTTGCAAATTTGGCAACCACGGCAGATATTCCTGTTGTTGTAAGCACAATGCCAGAAGTAAACAAACAAATTTTCTTTACCACAATGCAAGATTTGTTTATTGCAACCTTAAACAAAAACAAAGAAGGCAAATTTACAGAAGAAATTATTGCTCCAATTCAACTTAAGTTTTCTGACACTGCCCTGCTTAAATGCTTGCCACTTATTGAAGATGCTTATAAAAAGCAAACAGCAAATGTAAATTTCACATACATTTTGGATAATTTGTTATTTAATATTTTAAAGGAGAGATATTTATGTTAGCACTTGAAATTTTACTTTACAACAACCCATACCCTGTTTATGCACGCAACACAGCTGACTACAAAGCAAACGATAAGGTTGTTGTTGAAATTAATGGTAGCATGGAATTGGGACTTGTAAAAGGCAGTTATGACGTTTCCAACGTTGAACTTGTGGATATTATAAGAAAAGCCACAAATGAAGATGACGTTGCAAGATGTGAAAATTGCCACGAATCCAGAAAAATGCTTCCTGAAATTAAAAAAGAAGCACAAAAACTCGGCCTTGATATGAAAATAGGCTTTATTTCCGTAAGTTTGGATAAATCCAAAATTACAGTTAACTACACTGCTGATGAACGTGTTGATTTTAGGGAACTTATTAAAGTTTTAAGCAACAAATATAAATCACGCATCGAAATGAAACAAATTGGCAATAGGGACGAAACAAAACAAGTGGGTGCACTTGGTGTGTGTGGCAGAGAAACATGTTGCAAAGCCTTCCTTTCCGATTTCGATAAAGTATCAATTAAGATGGCAAAAAATCAAAATTTGGCACTTAATCCAAACAAAATTAATGGTATGTGTGGACGTCTGCTCTGCTGTTTGAAATATGAAGATGACTTCTATTCTGAAATGCAAAACAAAATGCCACGTGTTGGTTTTAAAGTTGGCACACCAGATGGCACAGGCATTGTATCCAATGTGGACTTCTTAAAAGAAATGGTTAGTGTAACCTTCACAAAAGACGAAACAACCGAAGTTAAAGTTTATGAACTTAAAGATATAAAATTCAATTCAAAAGATAAGGAAAGAGATTAGTTAATGGCAAAAATAGATAATTTTAAACTTGAACATTTTGCCAATGGCATTTCCATCGTGCAAAGTGATAGTTATTATAAGTTTACGCAAGATGCAATACTTCTTGCAAAATTTTGTAATATCAAGCATTCAGATAATGTGCTTGAATTATGCGCAGGCAGTGGTGTTATAAGTTTTTACGCTTACTCTCTTTGCCCATTCAACCACCTTTATCTTAACGAAATTCAACCAGAAATGTGCGAAATTATTGAAGAAAACATACAATTTAATAATTTCAAACGCAAAAGCAAAGTTTTTAACTGTAACTTAAAAGAACTTAAGGTTACAGATTTCAAAAAACCTTTGGACGTCATCATTTGCAATCCACCTTATCAAAAACTTTCTGCTTCCAGCAAAGTTAATGATAGATATGAAATTGCAGTTGCAAAGCACGAAATTGAAGCAACTTTGGAAGATATCATCAGCAAATCTTCAAGCCTTCTTAAAGATAAAGGCAGATTGTATATGGTACATCTTGCTTCACGTTCAACCGAAATAATTTCTTTATGCAGTAAAAATAATATGGAAGTTAAACAAATGAAATTCATTTTTAACGGGAATAAAGATGCTTATTTGGTGCTTGTTGAAGCAGTTAAAGGTGCAAAAGCAGGAGTTAAAGTTCTAAAAAATAATGACTAACAAAAAAAGACCTAAAATTTAGGTCTTTTTTCTTCTACCAATTCTTCACAAGTGCAAGGTTCAACACCAACATTACATTCGTTAATTTCAACTTTCACATTTGCAAGTTCAGTTAATTTTGCTGAAACTTCTTCCACTTTATTATCCCATTTCTTATTATCTAAATCAGAAACAAGATGTCTAACAGTAATTTCATATGTATTAATATAATTTTCAAATTCTTTGCTAAATTTATTGTATTTGCTTTTTACATCTGAAATTGCACCAATTTTGATGGTTGCATCAATGTTATTATATAATTTAATAAGATTCTCAATTAAAATATCAAAATTTTCGGTTTTATTACCTTTCATATTATCCTCACCAACTGCCTTGTTTTGCAGTACTTTATACATGTTGAATTATAGCAGACCCTTGACAATTTGTCAATATGCAATTTTGCATTATTTGTGTGCTTATTTTGTTTATGCACAAGCAACAATGCAAGATTTTTCCAATTTATCACGCATTGTTGATACAACTGCTCTTACTTCTTTTAAAATCTCCAAACATTCCTCTGCATATGCAATTATTTCAGGATTGGTAAGGTAAAAATTTAAGTTATAATTTACAGTGTCTTCAATTTCCTTCAAATCATCTTCAATGGAATCAAGTTCTTCTTGCAATCTTGCATAAGTATCTGCATAAATATAATTTATTTCCAACATATAGGAAAGTTTTTCACTAATATCGCTTAGTTCATAAATATATTCATCAATGCTTGAAAATCTCAATTGTTTATATCGTACTTTTTCAGACATAATATCACCCTTCCATCTGTTATAATTCTACCAAAGGTTTGCCGTTTTGTCAATATGCAATTTTTTAGATACAAAATAAAACATTGACATTATTTTGCAATAAATATATAATTGTAACATGTTATATTTTGTTGCAACACCAATAGGGAATTTGGAAGATATCAGTTTTAGGGCTGTTAATGTTTTGCAATCTTG
>CALCEI010000130.1 GCA_937900575.1 uncultured Clostridia bacterium | reverse complement strand
ATTTAGGTAGACAAGGTTACCTTGCAACAATCACAAGTGTGGAAGAAGATACCTTTATTTATGAAGTTACAGGTAATGAAGTTGGTTGGCTTGGTGGCACAATGCTTAAAAAACCTGCAAACAAAGATGGCGAACAATACTATGTTTACACAGATGAAGTTATACAAACAAAAAACCCTGAACTTTATGAAGACCATTGGTACTGGGCATGTGGTCCTGAAATTGACAACCCTTTCTTTGATATTCAATACATTAAAGAAGAAGATAGAAACGCACAAACAATAAGTACAATATATGAAAGAAACGCTGAAACCAACCATTATTACTTTAATTGGAACAGCAATACAAGCAACCTTGCAGACAGAGAACCAAACGAGCAATCTTCTTCTGTGGAAGCTTGTTTAACAACTCTTAATATGGGCAGTGGTTATTCAACAAATGGAATTTTAACAGATTACCAATATAGTTGGAACAACATTGCTTACACCGGTTGTGGTACCAGTCCATACTCTGCAAGAGGTTATGTTGTTGAATTTGGTGACCAAATTTATGGCGACTCAACTGGAACAGTTCCAGCATCAGCAGATTATGTTTCTAAAATTGTTGCTTTCCACAACCACACTGAAGGTGCTTGGACAAAATGGACAACAACCGATTACCTTCCAACCGAAGCAGGAAATTATTACTTGGGTTGTGATGTTACATTATCTGCACAATGGGTAGTTCCAGAAGGTACAGTAAACTTTTGCTTAAACGGACATGTTTTGAATTTGAACGAAAAAAACATATCTGTAAGCAATGGTGCAACATTAAACCTTTTCGATTGCAATTTAGACAAAGATACACCAACATCTCACACTGGTTATGTTGATGCAACAGGTTTGTGGCACCTTGGCGAAGGCGAAGGCACAGCACACACAATAAACGGGGGTGTAATTACCGGTGGTTTAAATTCCAGCAATTACGGTGGTGCAATAGAAGTTACTGAAAATGCAACACTCAATATCTTTGGTGGCACTCTTGCTGGTAATAAGTCTTTCAGTCCAATGCCATTACTTACATCTTACAATGGTGGTGCAATATGCATAGGTAATAACTCTAAATCAACCATTTATGGTGGAAACATTGAATATAACACTGCATTAGCAAATGGTGGCGGCATCTATTGTAATGGTGAATTAACAATTTATGGTGGACGTATTGAAAACAACACTGCAGACGTAGGTGGTGGAATTTACTATACAAATGCCAATGCAAACCTTATTCTTGGTGGAAAACCATATATTTATAACAACAAAACCACAACTGGTGAACAAAGCAACTTATATTCAACAAGAGAAAAATTCATTACTTTAGGTAGTGATGCTTATACTCCAAAAGGCTCTATGCTTGTTGGCGTTACACTTGCAAATGGAGAAGGAACAGTTGTTGAAGCCGGTGAAGATTATGATGTATATATAGTCAACTTTACAAGTGATGCAGGACTTACTGTCGTTGCAACCGAACATTCATACAAATACTCCATTGACATCGTTCAAACCTTCACCATAACAACTGATAAACTGGGTTTATTATATCAATATAGTGGAATTGTGCTTGACATCGATGATTCTGGTTCTGATTCTAGGACAGCATTACCGGGAGAGGTTATTCAAATTATTGTTTACATAGCACCTAATGATATGTTAATACCAAATACATTGGAAGATAAAGATGGTGGAATTTCTTTCGTTGAAGTGTTTAAATCAGAAGAAGAAAAAGAGTCATATGGAAGTCTGTATATGTATATCTTCGAAATGCCAGAAAAAGATGTTTGTCTTACAGGAATATTTGAAAATATCCCTGATGATAGAAAGGTCAATACAATAGTTATAGAAGTTAATGAAATACCAGTTGAAGAGATTAGTATAACTTATGGAGAAACACCAGAGTGGGATATTAACGCAAATAATGATGTGGATAAAGTTATATATTCATATACAGATGAATTTGGCTATCCTATTGGAGGCGATTGGTCAATTGGACTTCCAACAAATGCTGGAATATATACTATAGTGGCATCGATTGCTGAAACAGATGAGTATACAAGTGCAGTTTCTCCATTTATATTGACAATAAATAAAGCAACAGAAAATGAAATAACAGATTTGACAATGGCAAATTGGAAATATGGTGGAACACCAAGCACTCCAACTGCAACTGCAACTTTTGGAACAATTGTTTACACCTACTCTGATTTAGAAGATGGCGAATATACAGATACTGTTCCAACCGAAATTGGAACATACTGGGTAAAGGCCGAAGTTGAAGAAACAGATAACTATGTTGGTGCCGTTGCAAAAGCATCTTTCCAAATTACAGCGGAAAGTGAAAAACAAGAAATTAAAATAGACCCTGTTCCATGTAATCACACATATGATGGTGACCAAAAGAGTTTTGTAATAACAAGTGGCGAAGGTCCATTGCTTTCTGGTTTCAAATTTGAATATTACATTGATGATGCTTGGACAGAAGATGCACCTATCAATGCAGGTTCATATAACGTTAAAATTACACGTGAAGAAGATGACACATATAAAGCATACGAAAAAGTTGTTGAGAATGGACTTGTAATTGCAAAAGCAGAACAAGTTATAACAATAAGTGACATCACCAAAACTTATGATGATATAGCAATAAGCATTAAAAAATATGAAGATGGCCTTACTCAAAATTATTTCACTTACCTTGGCGATGGCGAAGTTGTTGTTGAATACAAGGTTAAAGATGCTGATGTTGACACTTACACAACCACTGCTCCAACAAACGCTGGAGATTATGTTGTAAGAGTTAGTGTTGCTGAAGGCACAAACTACCTTGCTGGCAGTAAAACAAAAGAATTTACAATTGCAAAAGTTAAGGTTACAAAACCAAGTGAAGATACAACAAGTTTTGCGTACACCGGTTTGGAACAAACATATACACTTACAACAAGTGATTACTATACAATTTCCAATAATAAACGCACAAATGCAGGAAGTCAAACTGTAACCGTTGCCCTTAAAGACAAAACAAATTATGAATGGTCTGACGAAACAGATGATGACCTTGAATTTACTTTCTCTATTGCCAAAGCAACAAATGAAATTACAGATTTCTCAATTGAAGATTGGACTTATGGTGAAACTGCAAGCACTCCAACTGCAACTGCAAAGTTTGGAACAATTGTCTTCACATACTATAGTGATGACTCCACACCTACACCTGTGGACGTGCCAAAAAATGCACATGCATACTTTGTGGAAGCAAAAGTTGAAGGTACAGACAATTATACCGAAGTGACAGCAAAAAAATACTTTGAAATTAAACCAAAGGCCGTAACAATTCATATTGATGATAAAACAAGCGTTTATGGCGAAGATATTGTTGAACTTACCGGCACATGTGAAGACCTTGAATATGATGACAAAGTAAGTGATGTTGTTGCACTTCTCACTTATGCAACAAGCACAAGCAATGCTGGAAAATATGATATCTTTGGCTGGGCAATTTCAGAAAACTATGATGTTACCTTTGTTGGAACTGTAACATATTATGAGCATAATGTTAAGTACTACGCTGATTATAGCACTTATACAATTACAAAAGCAGACCTTGTTGTTGAATGGTCGGAAAACACCTTTACATATAACGGTGAAGACCAATCCAGTGCAATCACTTTAAGTTACACAACTGTTGATGGTGTAACACATGTTGTTGAAGACAGAACTTATTACCAAATTAGAAACAACAAAAACATTCATAATATTGAAAATGAAGAATACACTGGTACTGCATCTAACGACTTTGTTGGTGCTGGAAACTATACTGCAAACCTTACAACTGCAGCTTGGAATTCAATTATTACAACAAACTACAAAATACCTGCAGTAAATTTGCGTACTCATGTATACACAATTGCAAAGGCACAAGTTGCAAAGCCAAGTGCTGACACAACAGAATTTGTTTACACTGGCGAAGAACAAACTTATACTCTTGCAACAAGTGATTACTACACAATTTCTAACAACAAACGTACAAATGCAGGCACACAAACAGTTACAGTTGCCCTTAAAGACAAAACAAATTATGAATGGTCTGACGAAACAAGCGATGACCTTACATTTACCTTTACAATTGCAAAGGCAGAAAACCAAATTACAGGTTTGACCTTGGACGGTTGGACTTATGGTGAAACACCAAGCACTCCAAGCGCAACTGCAAAATTTGGTGAAGTTCAATTTGTTTACTCCAAGGCAGAACCAAGAAGTTTCCTTATTGATGATTTGCCAACCAATGCCGGTTCATACATTGTTAAAGCATACGTTTGGGGAACTGATAACTACGAAGGCGCATCTGAAGAATTGGCATTTACAATTGCAAAAGCAACTTATGATATGTCTGGCATTAGCTTTGATGATGTGGCCTTAAATTATGATGGACAAGCGCACACAATTGCTGTTTCTGGTACTCTTCCAACCGGCGTAACTGTAAAATACTATGTTGACAACACAGAATTTACCGGTGCAACAAAAAGTGGCGTATATCAAATTAAAGCAGTGTTTACAGGCAATGAAAACTACAATGCAATTGAAGATATGACTGCAACCTTAACAATTAACAAAATTGTTGACCTTTGGTGGTTGATTGTGTTGTTGAGTTTGATAAATGGATTGTTAATCTTCTCTTTGGTTTACTTGATTGCTAAATACAACAAGAACAACAAAAAGGAAAACAAAAACAAAACAATAACCTTATCTGCTGTTCCATTGGTATTCATTCCATGGCAAGTTGAATTGTGCTTTGGTTTGAGTATACTTGCAGTAACATTGCTTATTGTCAACCTTACCGTTGCAATTTGCTTGAAAAGTGCACACACCAAAAAATTGGAAGCATGGCACTTGGAATACGAAGCAAACAAACTTGAAGCAGAATTCCTTGCCGAACAAAAGAAGGCAGAAAAGCAAACAAAACCTGCCAAAAAAGTTGCAAGCAAAAAGAAACCTGCAACCAAAAAGAAGGCAAAAAAGAAAGCAACAAAAAAAGCAACAAAAAAGCCTACCAAAAAGGCAACGGCCAAAAAGCCAAGTGCTAAAAAGCCGGTTGCAAAAAAGGTTACTTCCAAAAAGGCAACGGCAAAAAAGCCAAGTGCTAAAAAACCGGTTGCAAAAAAGGTTACTTCCAAAAAGGCAACGGCAAAAAAGTCAACTGCTAAAAAACCGGTTGCAAAAAAGTAACAAACAAAAACTCTAACCCACGTGGTTAGGGTTTTTTGTTACCATTTTTAAAAAAAGATATTTACAAAGTAAATAAAACGTGTTATTATTCAATTGCAAATTAAATTTGGGTTGGTTTATGAAAACAAAAAAATTGGTTTTGATTATAGCCGTTAGTGGCAGTTTGGGGTTTATTGCAAGTATTCTTACTCGCAGATTTTTTGCCAAAAAATCCACCAATTACCAACTGTTTGAAGAATTTAAAGAATACTTTATGCAAACTTCTGGTGGCATGCCTTTACGCACAACCATACGTGACAAAAATATTGATATTGTTGTGCCTTCATCGGTTGGCGAAAGCACTCAACAACGCATAATTAAAGGCATAAACAACTTTGAAAATTTGTGTGATGCACTTAATTATAACATTTGCTTTGAAAATGAGTATACAGCCAAAAACAAAAACAGAATTGAATTTAAAATTGTGGAAGATATTGTTGGCACGGCTGCCGGACACACAAAATTGAGCGCAGATGACGCAACGGGCGAAATTATCTATCCAATCCACATTGAAATTGAAAAACGTTTTGACGATATGTCTTGGAAGGACGGAACAGACGACCGAGTTTTGACAACCATTGTGGAACATGAACTTGGTCACACCTTGGGTTTGAAGGATTTGGAAGACCCAAGTTTTATATCCAAAAGCATAATGTACGGGGAACTATCAATTAAAAAATCAGCACACACATACACAAAACACGACGTGCAACTTATTAAGTATTGCTATGATGGTGTTGTGCCAGACGAAAACGACAATGTTTTGTACGTTGCAAACATAAATCACCCAACAAACAACGTTGTTTGCACAAAACAGCAAGAAGAAGATGTCTACGAACTCTAACCTACGTGGTTGGAGTTTTTTGTTATTTTATGAATAATACCTTTATTTACTTTGCACTATACTCATATATGTGGTATTATATAGTTATAAACAAGATAAAGGATACTATGATAAAAAGTAAGAAATCACTTTTAAGTTTAATCTTATGCGTTGCATTTTTGTGTGCAAGTTTTTTGGCAACTTTGCCATTGTTTAGAACAACTGTACCAGCATATGCAACTGAAAAATCTGCCACTTGGGTAGCAGATGAACAAGATTATGCAGATGCGTCCAACATCTCAACCATCTCTTTTGGCGAAGGCAGTGTTGTAACAGGTGAGTTTGGTCAAAATGGTGGACAAAATGCACCTGTATATAGTTCCGATATTGGTTCAGTTATAAATTATTACCAAAACACTTTCACTGTAACAGTACCTGAAAATTACACAATAAGTAAAATTGAATTTGCCTTTTCTGACCCAGGAGAATATACAAGATGTAACTTGGTTGTCGACCAAGGTGGTGGTTCATACACACAAGATACATCAAGTGGCACTTGGTTATGCAATGGCTCTGAGCTAAATAATGTTGTCTTCAGAGTTCCAACAAGTGGCAAACAAGTAAATTATAAAAGAATGGATGTAACATATTGTGTACCATTACATGAACATGCTTGCTCTGCAAGTTTTGAACAAGAATCTGCAACATGCACAACTGCAGGTCATAAACCTTACTATAAATGTGAATGTGGGTTGTTCTTTGAAGATGTATATTGCACAATAAAAATTGGTGACGCTGATGCAGTTGACGCATGGAAAACTGAAGGTGGCAATGGTTACCTTGCTCCACTTGGACATGACTCAACAAATCCAGATATTGTATATGATTGGAATGGACAAAGTTGCACAGCAAAACTTATTTGTGGCAGATGTCATACGGAAATAATTAAATCTGAAACAAAAACTGCAGAATATGTAAAAGACAGCAATGCAACATGTACTAAACCAGAAAAAGGCCATTATGAAGTAATTTTTAATGATGATGATTTCTTAAGTTCTGAAACTGAGAAAAATAGTGTTACAAATGGTAATCCATTAGGACACACTGACGTTGAAAATGCACCAGTTGTATATTCTTGGGGTTATAATGGTGAAAATATATGTACGGCTTCCAAACATTGCCAAAGATGTAACATAATCTTGATTTACAAAGACTTGGAAGGCGAATATGTAAGAGATACAGAACCAACTTATACTGATAATGCAAAGGGTCATTATACTGTAACTTTTACGGAAGATTGGGTAACAGAAAAAACTCAAAATTCTCCATTTGCTTCAGTTGAAGAACCGAACACTCGTCTTAAAAAAGAGGGTTTGAGCACGGGTGCAATAATTGGCATTTCCGTTGGTGGTAGTACAATTATTGTAATTGGTATTGTTGTCTATTTCATACTTCGCAAAAGAAAAAAGTAAACTTGGATGAATTAAAAAATAAATTAATTAAACCTAACCGAAATTGTTAGGTTTTTTGTTGCCTTAAATTTGGTGCTAAAACAAGCATCTTTTAAGCCATAAAGTTTTTTGTAATTTTATGAATAATACCTTAATTTACTTTGCATTATATTTATATATATGTTATTATTATTATGACTAAATAGATTTTTAGGGGGTAATATATGATTAAAAATAAAAAGAAATCACTTTTAAGTTTAATCTTATGCGTTGCATTTTTGTGTGCAAGTTTTTTGGCAACTTTGCCATTGTTTAGAACAATTGCACCAACATATGCAGTAACAAAATCAGCAACTTGGAATTCTACAGAGCAAGGTTATGGAAATTCTGAGGTTATTGGTGAAGTGCAAGTTAATGATGACATAACCTTAACCTTTGATAAGGCAGGTGCCGGCAATCCACCAGCATATTATACTGCAGATGGTGGTGCCGTGCGTCTTTACGCAAGTGGCGCATTAAAAGTTAAAGGTGCAACTAATATTTCCATCACAAAAATTGTAATTACATATGGCAGTGGTGACAAAACAAATTCCGTTTCTGCAAGCGTGGGCAATTTTGATGGTAGCACATGGACTGGTGAAACAAATGAAATCACCTTTACAATTGGTGGTGGTCAAAGTGGTCACAGACGTTTTAAAATTTTGGAAATAACCTACAATGGTGGTGCAAGCCATGAACATGGAACAATAGTAGACACATGGGACGCAGTAGAACCAACATGTACCGAATCAGGAAACTTGGCTGCTTACCAATGTGATTGTGGTTTGTGGTTTGAAGACGAAGCATGTACAATTGAAATTGGTGATGATGATGACTTACTCTATTGG
>CALCEI010000129.1 GCA_937900575.1 uncultured Clostridia bacterium | reverse complement strand
GCAAAAAAAATAAGGCGTTGTGCCTTATTTCTTCTTTTTATCTGCTTTAAGCTCTGCAGCTTTCATTTTAACTGCTTCATGAGAATTTTCTAAATTCTCTTTCACAGCTTTGTCAAGTTCTTTAAATGCTTGTTCCTTTGTCATTTTCCACCCCTAATTTATCTAATTCTTCCTTAGCGTTTTCTTTTGCCTCTTTAAAGGCCTCTTCAGCTCTTTGCCTTTTTAAGTCTTTTTCCTTTAAATTTCCAATGTATTTAGCAAACATTTTTTCATCTTTTTGAATAACATCCTTTGCTTCTGCAAGTAAAGCATCAATTTCCTTTGTGGATTCTGCAAGGTCAATGTCTTTTTTGTATTCGGCTTTTATTTTTTCAACCACAACTTTATGTCTATATTCTATAAGTTCAATTTGTGTGTGCTTTTTGCCAGTTATATCTATATAACCAACTTTGCCATCTTTTTCAACTTTCACTAAACCTTCTTCAGCACAACTGTCAGTATCATCATATTCACATGGGATAACAATTTTGCCTTTTGTGTTTATGTAACCCCACTTGCCATTTTTTTCAACACGTGCCAAATCATCACTTTTACTGAATGTATAAATATGACCATATTCACATGGGAGAACCAGTTTGCCAGTTTTATCCACAAGGCCATGTTTGCCATCTTTTACAATCTCAACCAAACCTTCAACTCCTTCAAGATTGCCAAAACCTATACCTGCTTTATGGATTGTATAAACCATGTCATATTCACAAGGGACAACCACTTTGCCGGTTGTGTCTACAACACCCCACTTGCCAGCTTTTTTAACATATACCAAACCATTATTGACGTCACTCATATCTTCATACTCATCACATGAAATGACAACTTTACCTGTTTTGTCTATGAACATACTCTTGCCATCTTTCTTAACTGATGCCAAACCATCATGGAATTCGAACATAAAATCATATATGCATGGGACAACCACTTTGCCGGTTGTGTCTATGATGCCAAATTTGCCAGCTCTTTTGATTATTCTCAAACAACCATTGGTTCCATGCATCCAATCATTGTAGAATTTTAATGTATGGACATCATCATATTCAAATGGAACAACAACTTTACCAGTTTTATCTACAATGCCCCATTGGCCATTCTTCTGAATTTCTATGAAATTACCACTCACCTCAGGATTTGAATTAGCATCATATTCAACAATTTTACCCGGATATAATTCGATTTCATCTTTATCAAAAAATCCTTCCGGTGCCAAAAGCGGCGGGTTTTCCGTTAAGGCTTGCAAGTTACAAGTCCTGTTCATCAAATCTTCCTGCAAATGAGCAAGTGATAAAACACAATACAAAGGACTTATGCCACGTTTTGTTTCAGGATCGGTTATAAAAGCACCGTAAGAAAACGGGTTAATAATTCTTTCATTCTTCCCGAATTCAACCAAATATTTTCTTCCGATAATTGTTGCATGCCAGTTCTTTAGAACTTCGCCTGACGGTAATTTTAAATCGCCCCAATGTTCCAAAACTTCTATTGTTGAACCTTTTACTCCAAGAAGATTCTGATTGATCTTCAATGGATATATATCAATAATATGCAGATTTCCTTTAAAGGTTAAATCAAGCA
>CALCEI010000128.1 GCA_937900575.1 uncultured Clostridia bacterium | reverse complement strand
TGCCATATGTAAAACCACATAGGGTAGTGTTTTTCTTATCCGTTCTTTTTGACGTACTTGCAATTGCCCTTAACATGATTATTCCAATTTTCTCTGGCAAGGCTATTAACTTGCTTATTGGCGTTGGTCAAGTTGACTTTATGCGCCTTACAGAATATTGCGTGATTATTGGCATTCTTTCTGCAACAAACTCTTTGTTTGATTGGCTTGGAACTTATTATATGGGAATTTTAACATATAAAACAGCCGGAACAATTAGGGAATCAATTTACAAAAAACTTAACCAAGTTCCAATAAGATATATCGACAACAATTCTCATGGCGACATTATGAACACAATGATTACCGACGTCGAAAATGTAACAGACGGCTTTTTGGAAGGTTTCAAGGCTTTGATTTGTGGCCTTTCTCAAGTTATTATTGTAAGTGTGCTGATGTTCACATTGCAATGGCAGTTGGCTTTGATTGTTATTTTGCTTGCACCATTCTCACTTTTACTTTCAATTTTAATAACCAAAAAGAGCAAAAAGTTATATCACATTCGTGCAAAGAAATTGGGCGAAATAAGTGGTTATGCAGAAGAAATGATTGCAAACATGAAAGTTGTTAAAGCATTTAATAATGAAAAACAGGTAGTTGAAAAATTTGACACCGTAAACGAAGAATTATATTCTTCAAGTGAAAAAGCAAACTTCTATGCGTCCCTTGCAAACCCAATGGCAAGATTTGTTGACGGATTGCTTTATGGTGTGGTTGGCATTTCTGGTGCATTGTTTGCAATTAATGGGCTTATTGATATTGGTAAAATTTCAAGTTTCTTAAGTTATTCAAGTAGTTTCTCAAGACCATTTAATGATATTGCAGATATCTTTGCAGATTTAAACGTGGCAATTGCCAGCGCAAACCGTGTGTTTAATTTATTGGAAGAAGAAAACGAAATTTCAGATGCAGACTTGCCAGAACTTAAAACATGCAACGGCGAAGTTGAAATTAAAGATGTAAGTTTCAGTTATGAAGAATCCTTTAGACTTATTGAAAATTTAAATTTAAATGTAAAACAAGGTCAACGTATTGCCATTGTTGGTCCAACAGGTTGTGGAAAGAGCACAATTATCAATTTGCTTATGCGTTTTTATGATGTAAACGGTGGTTCAATTAAAGTTAGTGGAAAAGATGTGCGAAAAGTTAAACGTCATTCCTTCAGAAGTTATTACGGAATGGTGTTGCAAGAAAGTTGGCTTTACAATGCAAGTGTTAAAGATAACGTTGCATACGGAAAACCAGATGCAACAATGGACGAAATTATTGATGCATGTAAACTTGCAAATGCACATGCGTTTATTGAAAAATTGCCACAGGGTTACGATACAATTATAACAGAACGTGGTGATAACATCTCTGCAGGACAAAAACAACTTTTGTGTATTGCCCGAATTATGCTTTTGAAACCACCAATGATGATTTTGGACGAAGCAACAAGTAACATTGATACACGTACCGAAATGAAAATTCAAGAAGCACTTAACATTATGATGGAAGGTAGAACTTGCTTTATTGTTGCACACCGACTTTCCACCATTGAAAATGCAGATTGCATTTTGGTTATGAACAAAGGTCACATAATTGAACAAGGCACACACAAAGAATTGCTTGCAAAAGATGGTTTCTACACCAAGTTATTCAATTCTCAATTCGGCAATTAAAATGTAAAAAACAGGCAGTGTGCCTGTTTTTTTGTTTTATTTTGTTAACCTTTTTTTGCAGAAACTTACTTTGCCACAATGTGGGCATTTAAGTTGCCTTGTTGTAAGAGAGTGTACGCCAAGGATATAGGCTTTGTAACTTGGCTTAAACCTTGTTTTGCAGTGCTTACATTCAAAATAACCAGCATCATTTTCAATGTAACCTGCAACAAGGCAGGCACTTAGAATTACAACCAAACAAATTACAATAATAATATATCTCCAAACATCTGGCATATTCACAAAACTAACAATGCCAATTAAAACCAAGCAAGGAAGAACCACAAGTAAGGCAACAAGGGCAGAAAGAAGAATTTTTCTTTTGCTATCCTGTTTTTCTTGCAAAAGGGTCAGCAAGTTTTCTTCTGCATTTTCCTTATAATCTTCACTGAGTTTTTTGCCACTTAAAAGTTCATTTGCATCAATATCCAATTCTTTGCATAGTGGCATAATAAGTGATGGGTCAGGAAGTCCTCTGCCACATTCCCATTTGGAAATTGTTTTTTCGCTTACATTTAATTTTTGTGCAAGTTGCAGTTGTGTTAACTTTTTCTTTTTGCGTTGTTCCATTATAAAATTGCCAATTGCATATCTATCCATAATTTTCTCCTTACAAAAGTATTATATCATAAAAAACAAAAATTTTGCCCTACGCATTGTAGAGTTTTTATTTTTTAACGTTTGAAAAGGTTAAAAACAACTAATTTTAAGTGGAAAATTACATGTGTTTAAAGATTAAAATATTGCTGTTTTCAAGTGCAGTTAAAATGGAATTTATGCGCTCAGTAAGGGCGTTTGTGGTTTTTACAAGAAAGATTTTTGTGTGTTGCTTTGTTTCTTCATTTTGCCAATTATGTAAGGTGGTTAAAACATCAAAGCAGGCAGTTAAAAGTGAAAAAATGTTGAAGTTTTTAACTTCACAAACTGTGGCAGATTTAATTGTAAAAGTTGCTAAAAGATTATCTTTTATGTTTTGCAAATATTCATAAATTTCTTTAATTTTTGTGGCAACATTTGAGTTTGTTTCTTTGGTTAAATTCAAACACATGCTTTTGCAAATTTCAAGTTTCTCGCACACAAATTGAGCATAATTTTTTGGTTGTTTTTGGCTTAAATATTGTTCGCTTAAAAAATTGTATTCTTCTTCGCTTAACACTTTATAATCTTCATATTCCATATAAAATTTTATGCTTTAACTTAATTTTTTAGAATAAAAAAGGGCTTAAGTTAAGCCCTATTTTTTAATAATTTCAAACTCATTTTGTGGTTTATCCAAAATTGTGTAACCCAAGGAAGCAATTTTATCACGCAATTCGTCACTCTTTGCATAATCTTTGTTTTGTCTTGCAAGTTTACGTTCAACAGCCAAATTTAAAATTTCAGTTGGAATTTCACTTGTTTCTTCTTTAATTTCGCTTAAACGCAAACCTAAAAATTTATCAAAATCAAGTGCCAAGTCATAAATATCTTTGCTTGCTTTGTAATTTTTTAACGCTTCCCACAATACTGAAAGTGCAAGTGGAGTATTTATATCATCTGCAACATATTCTGTAAATTTGTTTTTGAGTGTTGTAAGTTCTTCTTGTGATGTTGCATTTGTGCCGTTTTTATGTTTCAACAAAAGGCGAGATAAGTTTGCATAACTATCTTTTGCACTATCCAATGCTTCAAAAGTGAAGTTTTGTGGTTTGGAATAATGTGCAGAAAGGTAAAACAACCTTAATTCCATTGGGTTGTAACCCTTTTCTTTAAGTGCAGACAAAGTGTAAATTCCACCTGTGGATTTGCTCATTTTTCCACCGTTATACATAAGGTGTTCCAAGTGAAACCACACGTCAACAACTTGATGACCACTCATGGCATAGTTTTGTGCAATTTCATTTTCGTGATGCACGGTTTTGTGTTCAATCCCACCACCGTGAATATCAATGTGTTCGCCCAAAAATTTGTTGCCAATGGCAGAACATTCTATGTGCCAACCAGGGTAACCAACACCCCATGGGCTATCCCATTTTTGAATGTGATTATCTTTTGCAAGAACCCACAAAACAAAGTCTGCAGGGTTACGTTTTTCTTCATCAACTTCAATGCGTGCACCAAACAATTTTTCGTTTTGATTCATGCCACTTAATTGACCATAATTTGGGCATTTACTTGTATCATAATAAACGCCATGTTTTGTTATATAGCCATAGCCATTATCCAAAATCTTTTGCACAAAAGCAATAATTTCATCAATTACGCTTGTTGCTGGGCAAATGTGTTCTGGTGTTTCAATGTTGAGTGCTTGCATATCGTTTTGGCAAATGTTCCAATAAAACTTTGCAATTTCTTCTGGAGTTTTGTTTTCACGTTTGGAAGCAACTTCCATTTTGTCTTCGCCTGCATCTTCATCACTTGTCATGTGACCAACGTCTGTAATGTTCATAACATGGTTAATTTTATAGCCACAATATTTAACTGCTCTTCTTACAGAATCCATAACAAAAAATGCACGCATGTTGCCAATGTGTTGGAACCAATAAACCGTTGGGCCACAAAAATAATAATTGACTGTATTATCAATTGGGTGTAATGCTTGTTTTTGTCTTGTTAATGAATTATATAGTTTTAATTCCATAATCTTTCCTTATCGCTAAAAATTATAAAATAATTGCCAAACTTTGTCAACGTTTTAAATTGTAACTATATATGCAAAATTGGTAAAATTTGCAAAAGAAGAAAATATTTAACAGCAATGTAAATGATTTTTGCTTTTAATGGCAACAATATTAATTCTGTCATTATTATATTTTAGGAAAATTATGGACTATAAATCAAACACAAATTTACAGACATTAAAATTTGCAATAAAACAATGCTTGGTTTTTGCACTTGTTTGTTTTTTTATTGTTATATTTGGTGGCATGCTTGAAATATGTGTTTTAAAAATTAAACCATTTTACGTTGTTTCAAACAGTATGGAGCCAACGCTTAAAGTTGGCGAAGTTGTGTTTGTAAAAGAAACGAACGAATATAATGTTGGAGATATATTATCTTTTATTAGTAAGGAGCATGGTGGAATTGTTGTTACGCACAGGTGTATTTCTGTTGAAGTGACCAACGGCATAAAACATTATGTTTGCAAAGGGGATAATTCTTCTGTTGCATTTAACACACAAAACGTTGGCGAAACAGACGTGCTTGGAAAAGTTGTTTATGTTTCTACGTTTTTGGGTGATGTTGTAAATTTTGTTCAAACAAACAAATTTCTTATTATTTTGACCGTAAGTCTGTTTGTGATTTCTTCTTTTGTGTTTAACAAAGATACACATTTTCAGCGCACAATTTACACTTAAATAGTCTATTTTTGTTTACAAGGAAAAAATATATTGATTTTTTTTGTGCCGTATGTTAAACTTAAAAAGTATATGTTAGAGTTACAAAACATTTGTTATTCAATAGAAGAAGACGGCAAAAAGAAAAATATTTTGTCCAATTTTTCATACAAATTTTTGGACGGTACAATCACTGCAGTAACGGGAGAAAATGGCAGTGGCAAATCCACTCTTACAAAAATTATTATGGGAATTCTTAAGCCAACCGAAGGCAAAATTTTATATAATGGCAAAGATATTACAAACATGTGCGTAAGCGAACGAGCATGCCTTGGTTTCAATTATGCTTTCCAACAACCCGTTTCCTTTAAAGGTTTAACAGTTAAAGACCTTATTGACATTGCAACAGGGGAAGAAAATTCTGTTTCTAAAGCATGCGAATATCTTTCTAAGGTTGGCATTTGTGCAAAAGAATATATTAACAGAGATTTTAACAAAACACTTTCTGGTGGCGAACAAAAACGTATTGAACTTGCCTTGGCACTTGCAAAGAAGGGCGACGTGCACATTTTCGACGAACCAGAAGCAGGTATTGACCTTTGGAGTTTTGAAAAACTTACAAGTTTGTTTGATGCAAAAAAATGCAACATCATTGTAAGTCATCAAGAAAAATTATTGAAACATGCAGATAACGTTATTGTGCTTAAAGGTGGCAAAATTGCATGTGTTGGTAAAAGTAAAGATGTGCTTAAAAAACTTGATGTCAGTGTTTGTTCCTTGATTAAAGGAGGCAAAGATGGCATTAGATAATTTAAGTAAAAAATTGCTTGAGCAAGTTGCAAATTTGCACAAAATTCCAGATGGAGCAGTTTCCATTAGAAAAAATGGAAAAAGTGAAGTTATGCAATCCACAAAGCATATTGAAATCTTTAAAAAAGATGACATATCAGGCATTGACGTTTATGTGCACAGCGCGTGTCAAAACGAAGCCTGCCATATTCCTGTTATTGTAACTGAAAACAACTTATTTGATGAAACATATAACGATTTTTACATTGAAGATGGTGCAGTTGTAACCATTGTTGCAGGTTGTGGTTTACACACAGATGCAAATGGTGGACATTCTGGCATACACACCTTCCACATTGGCAAAAATGCAAAAGTTAGTTATGTTGAAAATCACTTAGCAACAGGGAAAGGCACACACAAAGAATTGAGCCCAACCACAAAAATTGATATGTCCGAAAATTCTTATATGGAAATTTTAACAACACAATTTGGTGGGGTTGATTATGCAAACAGAATAACCACTGCAACTCTTAAAAATGGCGCAAATTTGGTGGTTAATGAAAAGATTTTGACAGACAGATTTGATGTTGCAAAAACAAACTTTAAAGCGACATTAAGTGGTAAAAATAGTAAGTGTAACATTGTTTCAAGAAGTGTTGCCAAAGGCGAAAGCGAACAAGAGTTTAAATCTAACATCATTGGAAAATCGGCTTGCTTTGGCCGTGTTGAGTGTGATGGAATATTGCTGGATAATGCAAAAATTGTTTCCACACCAAAAATTACTGCAGAAAACAATTTGGCAGAATTAAGCCATGAAGCAGCCATTGGGCGTATTGCTGGCGAACAACTTACAAAACTTATGACTCTTGGACTTACAGAAAAACAAGCAGAAGCAAAGATTATTGAAGGATTTTTGAAATAAAAAGTTTGACAAAAAGTTTTTAACAAGTTAAAATATTGTTAACGTTGAAAGAGAGAGTACCTTAAGATACAATTTTATAGTGAGATAAGGATAGTGAAAACTTATTAAATTGCCTTTTGGGAAAGACACTCTGGAGTTAGATTTAAATACAAAGTGGCTGTTAATCAGCAAATTAGGTGGCACCGCGGTTGAATTCAATCGTCCTAATGCGTTTGGCATTGGGACGTTTTTTAATACAATGCAAGGAGAAATTTATGAAAATTAGTGAAATTAAGCCCGGAAAAGTGGAATTCCAAGGTTGGATTGAAAATTTGCGTGATAAAAAGAACATGCAATTTATTGTTATCCGTGACCTTTCCGGCAAAATTCAAGTTACAGTAATCAAAAGTGAAAAACCAGAAATTGCAGAAATCTTTTCTTCTGCAACACTTGAATCAACAGTAAAGATTACAGGCGAAGCATTTGCAAATGATTTTGTTAAGATGGGTGGAATTGAAGTTATTCCAGACAGCGTGGAAATTACAAGCCATGCAGAAGCATTGCCAATTGCAGAAGATTCTTCAATTGACCAACGTATTGATTATAGGTGGATTGATTTACGTAATCCTGCAAGAACACTTATTTTCCAAGTGGAAACAACTTTAAACCAAGCAATGAGACAATGGTGCATTGACCATGGCTACATTGAAATTCACACACCAACTCTTATTGGTGCCTCAAGTGAAGGTGGCTCTGATGTGTTTGAAGTTAAATATTTTGATAGAAAAGCGTATTTAATTCAAAGTCCACAATTTTATAAGCAAATGGCAATGTGTGCAGGGTTTGAAAAAGTATTTATTAACACACCAGTGTTTAGAGCAGAAAAATCTCACACCAAAAAACACGCAACAGAATTCAGTGGTTTTGATGTGGAATTAAGTTATGTAAGTTCACAAGAAGACGTTATGAAAGTTGAAGAAGAAATTTTGGCCTATGCAATTGGTGAAGTTTACAAAAAACACGGTGAAAAAGTTAAAGAACTTTTGGGTGTGGATATTGTTGTGCCAAAACTTCCATTCCCACGTGTAAACATGAAGGAAGCATACAGCATTTTGCGTGAAAAATGTGGCATGAGCATAAAAGATGGTGAAGATTTTAACACAGAACACGAAACTGCTTTGTGTAAGTATATGGAAGAGTTAAACGGACATCAATTCTTCTTTGTAACCGAATATCCAACAAAAGTTCGTGCTTTCTACACAATGGCTAAAGAAGATGAACCTGCTTATTCCAAATCTTATGACTTATACTTTAAAGACGTTGAAATTACTTCTGGTGCACAACGTGAGCACAGACCAGACATTTTAAAACAACAAATTGTTGACCGTGGCATTGACCCAACCCCAATGAAGGATTACATTAATTTCTTTAAAAACGGTTGTCCTCCACACGGTGGTTTTGGTTTAGGATTGGATAGATTGCTTATGTTACTTTTGGATTTACCAACAATTAAAGAAGCAATGTACTTGTTCCGTGGTCCAGATAGACTTACACCATAGTTTTAAGGAGATTTTATGAAAAGAGTTGAATTAAGAGATTTACAAAAAGATTTTAAGCGTTATGCCAATAAGCAAATTGTTGTTTGTGGCTGGGCACGTACAATAAGAGATAGCAAAAACATTGCTTTTGTTGAACTTAATGATGGTGCTTTTAAATGTGCACAAATTGTTGTGGAACGTGAAAAAATTGCAAATTATGATGAAATTGTTAAGCAAAATGTTGGTTCATCTTTAAAAATTGAAGGAATTTTGGTGGAAACACCAAATGCAAAGCAACCTTTTGAAATTAATGCATCAAGTGTTGATGTGCTTGGAAGTTGTGATTTGGATTATCCACTTCAAAAGAAGGGCCACTCAATTGAATTTTTACGTAGTTTGCCAACATTAAGGACAAGAACAAACTTGTTTAATGCTGTGTTTAGAATTAGGTCGGTGGCGGCTTTTGCAATTCATAAATACTTTAACGAACGCAATTTTGTTTACTTAAACACACCAATTATCACAGCAAACGATGCTGAAGGTGCTGGAAACATGTTCCAACTCACCACTTTGGACCTTGATAGAGTGGCAAGTTCAGGAAAAGTTAGTTATGATAAAGATTTCTTTGGCAAAAAGGTATCTTTAACCGTTACAGGACAGTTGCACGAAGAAACAGCAACACATTCATTTGGCAAAACTTATACTTTTGGCCCAACTTTTAGGGCAGAAATGTCAAACACAACCCGTCATGCAGCAGAATTTTGGATGATGGAGCCAGAAATTTGTTTCTGCGACTTGACTGAACTTATGAATAACGAAGAAGAAATGGTTAAATATGTTATTTCTTACGTTATGACAGAGTGCCATGATGAAATGGAATTCTTAAACAAATTTGTGGATACAGGCCTTATTGATAGGCTTAAAAACGTTGTAGAAAGTGATTTTGTACGTTTGGACTATACAGACGCAATTGAAATGCTTGAAAAAGTTAAAGACAGGTTTGAATTCCCTGTAAAATGGGGCGTTGACCTTCAAAGTGAACACGAACGTTACATTACAGAAGAAGTTTATAAAAGACCTGTTTTCTTAACAAACTATCCAAAAGATATAAAAGCCTTTTATATGCGTCAAAATGATGACGGAAAGACGGTTGCCGCTGTGGATTTGCTTGTTCCAGGAATTGGCGAACTTATTGGTGGAAGTCAACGTGAAGAACGTTTTGATAAACTTTTAAAACGTATTGACGAACTTGGATTGAAACGTGAAGATTATGCATGGTATACAGACACACGTAGATATGGCACAAACGTACATTCTGGTTATGGCCTTGGATTTGAGCGTTTGGTGATGTACCTTACAGGTGTAAACAACATTAGAGATGTGGAATTGTTCCCAAGAACATTTGGTTCAATTCAAGATTAATTTTTAAGAAAATACGCAAAAATACCCAAAAAATGGGTATTTTTTATTAAAAAATGAATATTTTTGTTAATTTTTTATACATTTTTCTTTATTTTTTCTTTATTTTTTCTTTAATTATTTTTTATTTATTTTCAAAATAATCATTACAATTTATATTTTTATTTAGTGCCATATATTTTTGTTTTGTACTTTCGCCACCACGCAGGTGTTTAATTTTAAAATTGTGTTCCAGCAATTTTTTTACTTTTCGATATAAATGATAATTAATATATTTTAATTCGGTATTTAATTTATGATGTACTGTGCTTTTTGGAATTCCAAATTCTTTTCCGGTTGCACGAATTGTTGAATTATTTTCCAATAAATAATATGCCATTGTTATTATTTTATTTTCTGCTTCAATTTTTTCTTTATTTTTTTGTTTCATTTTTAACTCCTTAATTAAACGTATTAAAGAGTTTTAAAAATTATGTCAAAAAATTAAAAAAAACGGCAAAATTTGTCGTTTTTTTATTTGTCCTTGTTTAATTTATCCAACAAATTGTAGCCGTCTGGGTTAAGAATTGCATTTTCAATATGTTGTCTGCTGTTTGGGAAATCTGTTTCCAACTTTGCAATATAATCTTTTACCACTTCACGTTTTGTATCTTTGTCTGCTGGACATTTGCTTTTTAAAATTTCAAAATTTTTGCTTGCATTTATAATTGTTTCTTCTTCGGTTAGATACAGTGGGCGAATAAGAGTTATTTTACTGTTTGTCATATATGCCTTTGGAAGCATCGTGGATAACCTGCCTTCATAAAGCAAAGACATAAAGAAAGTTGTTATAACATCTTGTTTGTGATGAGCAAGTGCAAGTTTGTTGCAACCCAAACGTTTGCAGACCGAGTTTAATGCACCCCTGCGCATTTTTGCACAAAGAGAACATGGGTTTGTTTCTTTGCGAACGTCAAACACAACATGTTTTATGTCTGTTTTTTCAATAACTAATTCTACGTCCAAATCTTTGCAAAACTTTTTTATTTTACTATAGTTAACTTTTCCAGAATAATTGTCAATTAACACTGCGTAAATTTCATAATTAAACAAGTTAAATTTTTGAAAAGCTTTTAATGCTTTTAACAAAACCAAACTATCTTTTCCACCAGAAACACCAACGGCAATTTTATCTCCGTCTTCAATTAATTTATATTTTTCTATTGCTTTACGCATTGTGCTTAAAACTTTTTGCATTATGTGATTTTCCTTGTTTATATTAAAATTATAACAAAAAACTTAAAAAATTCAACAAAAATGCAATAAATTTAATAAAAATTAAAAATTTTTTAAATAATTCAATATTTATTTTGCACATTTTTTGTTTAATAATTTCCGTTTACAAAAAATTACTTTTTTCTACATTTATTTGACTATATCTTAATTATTTTATATAATTAAAATAATAATTATTGCAATATTGTGCAAATTACTTGTGAGGGGTTATGAGAAAAAGACTATTTACGTTACTAGCAATGTTCATTCTTAGTCTTACCTGCGTATCGTTTACGGGGTGTGGAAATAAGTATGACAAACTACAATTTGAAATTGCTTATGCGTTTGATGAAGATTCAAACAATTGGCATACTGTTGAAGATAATTCAATGGTATTACATTATGGTGCAGATGGAGATGAACTTACACTTAATGAGGGTGTAGGTTATGTTTATTTTAAAGTTAACGTAAAAAACGTTGATAACAAATACCTTGACACAATTAATGTTGCAGGCGAAAGTATTAACTTAAACATTCAACCAAATGGTACATTTAAATATCTTGTTCATGAAGACGAAGTTGTTAACACAAGATTAACATTTACAGAATACATGTCACAAAAGAAAGCCAATGTTGACTTTGCAGTTTATGAAAGTTTGCAAGACCTCACAAACAAACCTTCACAGACCAACAAGGAATATTTCTCAGTTCCAATTGGTGGCAAAATTAATTTGGCTGACTTAAACAATTTGCAATATACGCCAGATGACACAAAGACGGACCAAACAGCCGTTACATACACAGCAGAATCCATTGGCTATTACACTGCCGGTGGAGAATATACAGCAACTCTGCCAGCATCAGAGGTGGCAACCTATGTTTCAATTAATGACATAGGTATTTTGTCTTTTAATAACGAGCGTACTTTAATGTTGGATTCTCAACGCAACGTTATCAAAATTAGGGCAACATCTGTTGACCACGATACAATATCAACCGAGTTTGACGTTTTCTTATCTGAAATTGTAAAGCAGGACGACAGCAGTGCAATTTACACTCCAACAGTTTTTGCCGATGATTCAAAGACGGAAGAAAAAACAACTGTTGATTTATATGCAACAGATAAACCTGAATATTCACAACATGCCACAACAACAGTTTATTTGGAATATGATAAACTTGAGACATCAGTTTATTCCACCACGGGTGGCGTATACACGGAAGATGGTTCTACGCTTAACTATTCTGTGGAAGTTGAAGTTGACGGAAAGCCTTATGATTTAACAACATCTTCTGGCAATTTTGAAAACAGCAATTATTATGCAATTTCCACTGAAGACAGCCATCACTTTACAATTACTTCAGTAAGCGATGGAGCACCTGAAAGCATAATTAAATTTAACGTAAAAGTTAAAGGTTTAAATTTTGAACATTCAGGTGGTGATGTTGTTTATTCAAAAACTTTGACTTTGCACAGGCGCCCAATCATTTCTGCAATTGATATAAATGGAACTCCATACACAAATGGTTCAGAAGTAAATTATACAATTTATTACACAGACAAAGATGACCCAACTTATAATGGATTATCCTTGGAATTGAATGTTGCACCAATTGACGAATTTGCAAAAGATATGGTTATTAAATATACTGCCGATCCAAATTTGGTTGTTACAGGAGAAATTAACGAAGGCAATACAATTGGACTTGGCAAAACCATGGTTGTAAATTTCAAAGAAAACACAACTGGAGAACAAAATCTTAAATTGAAAGTTGATGTTAAGCCAACCAGCGAAACAATAACAGTAGATGTAAAACTTAAAAATGTTGTTACATCAACCAAATTGGTTGCTTACAACGCAAATCAAACATCTGTTTTGATTGATGATGTTTCAAATCCTTTGTTTATTGATGGCAACGGTGCAGAAACTTATGCGTGCATAAAAGCATACTATACGGGCACACAACTTGATGCATCAAGCATCACGGCAACAATTGAAGATTGTGCAAGTGGAAAAATCACTTTTGGTGATGACCAAAAATCAACAAGTTTGAATTTTAAAAATGAATATAAAATCGGCTCTGGCAGTGATTCAATTGGTAAATATGATATCTTTAAAATTCCTTTTGTTGCAAAGGCTATTGACACGGCAAAAATAAAAGTTCAATCTGGCAATGGCACAATTAATGTTTACACAGTGTTTAATGTTTCTAGTGTAAATGTTGCAACAACCAACGACATTAAGGCAGTTGTTACAGACGAAACATACGCAACAGTTTGTGACGAAGTTGTAGCAGGTATAGCAAGTTTGAATTTGGCATTACCTGTTGGTGGAAATACAACTTTATCTTTCCAAGGCAAATTGAACAATGCATGGTCAAGTTCTGTTGTGCAAGATTTGGATTGCGTAACATACAATGCAAGCAGTGCTGGCACGGATTTTGCAAGCCACATTGTTGAACCTTCCAAATATTCCAACCATGAATTATTTGTTGTTGCTTCACGTTTTGACCAAGATTCCAAAACAGAAATTTTGGCAGTAACACTTAAAGTTTATCGTGAAGATGAAGGTGTAATTGCTTTGCAAGACATAACAGTCTATGTTGAAGTTGCAGTTTATTGTCCTGTTGCAAACATAACCGTTACCGGTGCAACAGATATTGCGTATACAAACATGAAATACGATTCTAATTCTTCAACAATTTTAACCTTTGAATCCAAAAATGCGTCTGGCAGAAACGCATCTTCAAGCATTACCTTTGCAGTTTTGGAAACAGAAGAAGACAAAACTGTTGTAACAGATACCAAAAAGGTTGAACATGTTTCTCAAATTAAACTTAAGTTTAGTCAAGACATTTCTTCCGACGAAGATATTGCCGTAAGCCTTGTTGATGGTGAAGACGAAACAATCAAACAAATTAAGGATAACCAAATTTTGATTGATGCAAGCCTTAACGATTTGTTAACAGGTAGAATCAAAGTTCAACTTAAAGCAAAACCACAATTGCGCAATAATTTAAAAATGACTTTGGTTGCAATGTCTTTGGATAAAGAAACAACAATCATCAAAAATATTACAATTAACTTTGATAACTTTGACCCTGTTGATAATGTAATCATCAACGGCACAGAAGAAACACCACTTGTGCGCGAATCCATGAACAGCAATTATGTTTATATGTCTTTCATGGGCACAGACGAAAACGAAATTCAAGCAAAACTTATTGCTCAAGCAAAATATGATAGCACTGCTTCTGCATTAAGATTTAATGAATTGGATTATGTGTTAAGACGTGTTGAACAAAATGATGACGGAAGCATTAAATTAGATGCTAACGGAAACATCATTTTACAAGAACTGTATGGTCAAGACTATTTCACTGTTAAATTTGTTGATGACACTTATGCAATTATAAAAGTTAAAAAAGAATACGAAAACGACGTTAACATCAGTGGTGGTATTTATGAACTTACCATTGGTGCAAAAGATTCTTATGACGATGCAACAGGTAAATTTAAAGTTGCTTCATCTGTGTTTGTTTCTGTAAGCGACGGTAGTGTAAAAAATAAATACATGCTTACAAATGCAAACTTTATGGATATTGGCAGAAATGAAGATAACTTAAAAGCAAATTATGTTCTTTATGAAGACATAACAATTTCTGAAAACTTTGCTCCAATTGGTTTGATTGGAGATTCAGTTGTTCCATTCAATGGAAAATTGTTTGGCACACTCGAAACTGTTTCTGGCAATTCTTCAACATCATCAAGACACAGCATAACTTACACCGTTTCTAGAAGCGTTTCAACAGAACAAGGTTTGTATGCTGGTTTGTTTGCACACCTTGGCGAAAATGCAGAATTAAACGGCATTGATTTCTATGCAAAAATAAAAGAAGATACAACTGCAACTTACTTTACTGTTGCAAATAACAAACCACTTAACCTTGGTGCAGTTGCAGGTTATAACAAAGGCACAATCAACAATGTGTTTGTATATTTGGATATCTATGATGATGATTGCTTAACAATTAACCCTACAAATTTGGATAACGGCACATTTAACTTTGGTGGTGTTGTTGGTGTAAACGATGGCGAAATTAATTTGACAGATTCAACAGTTATTGTTGAAGGTGTTTTAAATCTCGGTTCAGAGAACAGCAATGCAAAACTTAACCTTGGTGCAGTTTCTGGAACAAACTTTGGCAAAATCCATGGCGATTACGAAGGTAAGAGCAATTTATTAAGTGTAAAATATAATGTAATTAACAATTTAACAATTATTGATAATTCCACTAAATCAGCAACCTATAATGTTGGTGGTGTTGCAGGTGCAAACATTGATGGCACAATAAGTGGTTTGGTTGTTGGTGGGCATTTGGAACTTGAAGGAAGCACAAACATTAAAGGCTCATTAACGGGTGTTGCAGGCACAAGTACAGGTGCAAAGGCAAAGTTAGACTCACTTGTATTGTTGGGTTTGGATATTATAAATGAACATTCAACAAATGTTGTTGTGGCAGGTGCTTCTGCAAATTCTGCAAACTCACAATACACAAACATCAAAGTTGTTTCTGCAAGTGTAACATATTCAAATGATGCATTAAATTTAAAAAATTCAACAGGTGAAATTAAATCTGTTGGTTTGGTTGCAGGTATTGTTGCGAATGCAAGTTCAACCGATAGCATAAAATTATGTTCTGTTGAAAACTTTATTTCAAAAGTTACAACAGAAACAATTGAAGCAGATTTCTACACACTTTCAGCTCCAACAGTTTATGGCATTGCAAACGTTTCAAACGGAAGTCCGGTAAGCAGTAAGATTGCTTATAACTTTGTAACTGCAAATTTGGACGGAAATGAAGTTTGGGCATTGGCAACAGAATGTGAAAATTGTTACTTTATTGGTAAGGTCAAGACCACGTCAACAGGGGTTGTACACGATGGAATAAATACGAGTACAAATTACATAATTATTATTACAGAACCAGATGATACAGAAGGAATCATGTACACGTACAATGGTGCACAAAAGAATTACTTTACATTATCAGACGTAGAAGATGATTGGGAAAATTCATTTATAGGAAAGACGGGCTTTAATTATGACGAAACAGAAGATGAAGGTAAGGCTTGGAGATGGGAAACCACAACAAACAGCAGAGTGCTTGCAGGATTAACAGTTTACTTCCCATATATCACAGTTGATGGCGAGCCAATTATGATTGTTGCTCCAACAGAAATTGTGGCAAGTTTAAATTCCGAATATGTTGAAAACATAGATTCAGTTTATGTTGATTTATCCGGAATTAGTGCATCAGAAATTACAGAAGTTGCAATAATCAATTATCATTATTTTGAACAAGACCAAAGTCAAAATGAAAAATTCAATACATACAAAATTACAGACTTGGTAGATTTGCAAGTTGTTCCAACAAGTGCAAATGCTGGTGTAAAATTCACTGTTGTTGAAGGTTCAACTTATGCACGTATTAACGATGACAAAATTATCTTTACAGGCGTATCTGGTAACGGCAGAATTGTTGTAAAATGTTATTCAATTTTCAATCCTGACGAATACGAATACGTTGTATTCTATACACAATATGGTTTAACAAATCTTACATTAGATGCAAACGACATTAGCACTTCAGTAATTCCAGATTGCAATTATGAAATCAACGTAATTAATGGTGCAGAAGGTGCTTATATTCAAGTTGGTGCAGAAAACATCTTTAAAGATGAAAGTTTTAGAACAATCTTCAATTCTAAAAATGGCAACATGCAACAATTCTTAAAGATTGAAGCCAAAGCCATTGCAGAATCCAATTTGAACATAGAAGATTTAAGCGAAGACATGTTTGGAAAATTCTTGATTACATTAAAAGACAATGTAACCGTTTCTTCCAGCGAAAATGTAGAATTTGAATTATATCTTAACATAACAAAATACTTTGGTTTAACCAGCGAAGGCGAAGACGAATATATTAAAATTGCTTCTTCAGTTTTGAAAGTTAACTTGATTATGTCTGCAAAGAGTGTCGAAGTGCTTACAGGCGATGTTGCAGGTCAAACACAAGCAACAATTCCATTTGATGCAGATTTGTTGACAGGTTATGTTGGTGAAGCAAAAATTATTGTTGACGTACAAACCGAAGGAAACGTTGTAAAATTTGCTCAAGAGCACGATTACATCAATTTGACAATGGAAGTTTTGTCAGGTGCTGAAGAACTTGAGACTTTAATGAATAATGCAGGCGTGCAAAACATTGTTGAATTGTTTGATTATGAAATTACAAGTGAAACAATTAAAACAGACGATGACAAAGTTGTTGGCTTTAAATATAAAGGTTCATTTGCACTTAAAGACGAACACAACTATCGTTACATAAAATCACAAATTAAACTTAAAGTTACAGTATATGCAAACACAAACGCAGACGTATGTGATACATTTACAATAACATTTAATCCAACAAGTCTTTCAACAGTGCGTTTGAACAACTATGCAACAACAGAAGAATCAAGCAACCCACGTTTAACTTGGATTAAAAAAGAAACCGAAACAGCAATAATTTCACCAACAAAGAGTGGTATGATTATTGTTAACCTGGAACCAACTTATGCAAATGTGGACTTATACGATTCAAATGTTGACCCAGACGATATTCCATGTGATGAAAATGGAAATTATTTGTTGACAAACATAACAAGTGATGGCGTGTTTGTAAATTCAACAGGCATGCAATACATTTTGTTTGAACAACTTGTTTATAGCACAAAACATGAAGCATACATGCCTTTGGCAGATGCAAGCCCTGTAATTAAAAATGCAGATGGCGATATTATTGGCATTTATCTTAAAGCCGTTTCAAATTGGGACGCAGACGAAAAAACTTACAGTTATGACGGTAAGATATATTTGCGCACATCATTGGATTCCAGCGCAGGCATTGAAAACACAATAACAGTAAGTTTGAACGTGTTTGAAAATAAAGAATTAAAACCACCAAAAACCAAAAAATTGTTAACACAATATTTGCCAGAAGCATCAATTGAATTTAATGATAGAATGCATATTGCAGGCAACAACTATTTGGTTGAAACGGATACCCTTGATAACGTTGTAACATTAAAACTTCGTGGTTACGAATTTAAGTCCAGACCAAACGTAACACTTTCTTGGGTGGAAAGTGATAAGTTAAAAGATATAAATTTGAGTGACTATGTTGCTTACACTTTGGACGATTACAAAAATGTTGTAAAAAATCCAGATGGTACATACACACTTAAACTTTACTTGGACGTTTACCAAAACATGCCAACATATTTTAAAGTTGGAGAAGAAAATGTTTCTTCAAGTTTCAATATTAGTGTTGAAATGTCTTTAATAACTTCAGATGGTTTGGTTGAAACAAGCAATAAAGAATCAATAACATTAAACCCAATTAAATACCATTTTGCAAACAACGGTTTATCTGTTGAAAACTTAATTGGAAATGTTCTTAAAGTAAGGTCCAAGAATGTTGCACCAATCATTCTTGATTTTGCAACAGAAAATTCAAACCGTGATTATTCCAAAGAAATTTATGCACAACTTCTTGAAGATATTGGTGGAATTGAAAGACTTAAAAAAGCATTTACATTAATTGATAAAGACGGAAATGAACATGCCTTCGACGACCTTGATTCAATTGAAGAAATTGAAGTTGAAGTTGTTAGAATTAATAATGTAGAATATCTTGCAATTAAAGGAATATCTGATTGTAACTTTGTTGTGAAAGCAGAAATTAAATATGCTTACATTAAAAATGAAGACACACAAGGTTACGAACTTAAAATGTTTGTAGGCAATGAAAACAGTGCAGAATTTAGCCTTACAAAATCATTTAATGTTCAAGTTGAACCACATACAGACCCAGATTCAGCAAGAACAATTACAAGTGCAGACCAACTTACAGATTCTTTCTTGGAAACAGGCGAACATTATATCTTGATGCAAGATATTGTTGTGGAAAACTTTGTTCCATTAACATCAGCCATTGCAAGTTTGGACGGCAACAACAAAATTATTACAATTAAGAGTTTTGCCTATGACGCAGAAAGAACAAACTATGGTTTGTTTGATTCCATTGGAACATACAGTTTATCTGATGGCTCCACAGGTACAACTTTGTTAAAGAATGTCGTGGTTGACTATGGTAGTTACGACAAAGTTCTTTCATTAACCGGTGCATCTTCAAACGGATTTGTATTTGGTGGTTTGGTTGCACAAAACAACGGTGGTTTAATTTACAACTGCGAAACAATAAACTTTACAAAAAATAACAAAGAAATAAAAATTAAAGTGGACAATGATGCAACACTTACATTTGGTGGTTTGGTTGGTATTAATGCCGGCACAATAACAAATTCAAGAGTGGGTGCAGATAGTTTCACAAAAGTTTCTGTTGATATCGGCTCTGTAATTAGTGAAAACCCAGAAACAATCCAAGGCCTTGGAAAACTTGCATTTACACTTGGCGATATTGATAGCCCAACAGGCTTCATCTCATCTGCAGGTGGTTTGGTTGGCGAAAACTCTGGCATTGTTGCAAGTTCTTATGTTGCAAACACAAGCGTAATTTCTTATTCTGCAAGGCCAAACGAAAGTAAACTTGCAGGCTTTGTTGCAAACAACTCTGGTTCAGTTGAATTCTCTTATGTAAGAGGAGATACAGACAAAGTAACATCAACTTCAACATATGCAAAAGGCGACAGTAAAATTGAATCTCCAACAAACTGTTATGTTGCAGGTTTTGTATTTACCAACTCCGGAACAATTAAAAATTCATTTGCAAACACAATATTAAAAACACAATCTTCTTTGATGGCAGGTTTTGTATATTGGAACAACGGCAACATCAGTGAATGTTATTCTGCATGTACATTAAATGAAATTAAAGATAGATATGATTCTTCTGAACAACCATTTATTGGTTTGGATAGTTACGGCGAACAAACTTCAACGGGCACATTAACAAACTGCTACTATTTGGCAGAAGATAGTTCAATGTACAACATTCCATCAATGAGCCAAAAAGCAAGAGGCTTATCTGCAATGAACTTCCAAAATTCTGCAAACTTAAACAACTTTGTGTTTGTGTTAAGCAACACAAAATCAGAAAGGGAAGAAGGCGTTTGGTCTTATTATACAAGCGATAGTCAAAGCAGAATTTTGCCAGAACTTACAACTGCAAACAGGGTTGCAATTTCTTACAGATATTTGATATCTGACGAAACAGATGAAGAAAACAGCTTTGCTTATGCTCCAAGTTATGAAGTTGGAAGCATAAACAACCCAATTACAATAAGTTCAGCAAAAGAATTTAACAACTTGGCATCAATGGCAACGGAAATTGATGGTGTAAAAACAATGGTTGGCTACATCAGGCTTATAAGTGATGTTGACTTTAACAATGACCCATCTGGCATTGATACAAGACTTAAATTTAAACTTGGTAACAAAACAGATTCCGTAACTTCATTTGAAGGTAACGGTATGACAATTTCTGGCATATATTTGGACGCAAACGAATCTGAAGAAGATTCTCTTGGTTTGTTTGCTTACATTGAAAATGCTTACATCAAAAACTTAGAATTAAAATATTACAACACAAAATTTAGTTCCAAAAATACCATGTATTCTGGTGGTTTGGCAGGTAAAATTAGCGATAGTATAATTATAAATGTAAACTTGGACGGTGCAAACACAGTTATTAATGGTTACAACTTTGCTGGTGGTGTTGCCGGAATTATCGAAGGCAAATCCTTATTATATGGAATAACCTCCAATTTGAATGCTCAAACAACAGTGGAAAACAGTGCCTTAATGTACTTTAGCAAAGAAAACTATGATGGCACAATGGATTACAACACATACTTAAAACAAATTTCATACGCAGGTGGAATTGCTGGCGTATTAGATGTTTCTGTGCGCAATTCAAGCGGATATAACCTTTCTTACATTACAATAAACGGTGGCACATCTTCAACCGAGAAAGTTTTGGCATCTCATGCCGGTGGTGTTGCAGGTTATGCAAACGAAAATGTTTCTGCATTAAGACTTAAATATAACGTTGGCGCTGGCGATAGAATTAAAGGTTATGCTTCAGCTGGTGGTTTATTTGGTGTGTTCTTGGGAAAAATGAAGGCTTCTCAAGTTACAGCAGAAGAAAACGTACAATTTGATTACGATTCAGAAATTGCAAGTTATGTTTTGAATTTATCAACAGATAAAGATGCAGTGTTGGATAAATCCAAAATTGGCAACACAACCTTAATTGAATCTGCACACTATGCTGGTGGTTTGGTTGGTATCGGCATTGGCTCCACAATTGATTGTTGCTACAGTAAAGCAACCTTCTATTCCGGCGAAATTATTGGTGGATTGTATGGTTCAGCACTCAACACATATTCAACACAAGCATACGCAGTGCCTTATGTAAATTTGGATACATGCTTGGACGTTGTTGATGTAAATGATTACTACTTTGGTGGTGCATACGGCAAAGCATTGGAAATCAATTCATTAACAGGTAACGAAACAGTTTACGGACAAATTTATAACAATGCATTTGCAAATGTTTCAAGCGAAAACAAAACAAACAACATAGAATTTACATTCTCAACAATAATTCTTGATAACATTACATTAGAAAATGTTGGAACAGATAAATATTTGTATGAAGGTAAGGAATTACATGTTGGATATTTGTATGCAAACAAATCTTCTAACATTGCAATTGCAAGCAATAGCGAACTTCACTTTGTGTTTGTTGGCACGGTTGATGTTCCAACCGAACACGGTAACAGTATTTACAACCATATGGCAGATGCTGATTATGATTATGACATAAAGATTAAATTAACTGAATTATACGATGTGGATAATTCCACAGTTCAAAGTGAAAAATTCAATAGAATTTTCTCTGCTTGGACAACAGATTATTGGAATTTAAACAGATTTAAATATTATCCATTATTAACAAATGATGAATTTGGCGATTACATTTTGATTGAAGATGTAAACGACTTTAACAAAGTTCTTGCAAACCCAAGTGGCAACTTTATGGTTATGAATGATATTGATATGTCATCATGGGAAACAGCACATAACTATATATTGTACATTCAAGGTGGTGGATTCACTGGTACAATGGTTGGTTACACAGAAAATGTGGTTGACGAAGAAGGCAACAGTAGGACTCCAAAGATTACAGGTTTACATATTGATGCAGGAAATACGTCAGAAACAGGCGCAGGTTTCTTCAACGAAACACGTGGTGCAACAATTAAGAATCTTGAATTTGTTTGGTCCGATAATGGCAATGGTGCAATCACGTACAATAATGGAATAACAAACCTCGATAAAATTGGTATGGTTTCTGCATCTGACAATGGGTCCATGTTTACAGCGTTAACAGTAAGGGCAGAATCAAACAGTGCAGAAGGAAGCAACTTAGGTTACTTCATAAAAGATAGAAACGTTTCTAACTACGGTGGTGTTGTTGCTGAAGCAATGAGTAGCACAATTATGAACTGTGCAGTTGCTGGCAACGTAAAAGCAACCTTATCCAAGGCTTCAATAAGCAATGACCCTGTTTACTTTGGTGGCGTGGTTGGTCATGCAGGACAAGATTTCACCGAAAATGGTACTTCTATGATTGCAAACACAAGAGTGTTTGTGGATAAAACAGAAGAAGATGAAGAAAATGAATATGTTGTAGATTTAACAATCGGTGCAAATGCTTCACAAGTTTATGTTGGTGGAGTTGCTGGTTATGCTTCAACAACAACCATTTCAACATGTGAAGTTGGCAAGTTGGTAAGAGAAAATGGCGAAGATAGACTTATGCTTGATATAAAAGTTGACTTTGCAGAAGGCAATATAACAACCAGTGCAAGCATTGGTGGTGTAGCCGGCCGTCTTGACAACAATTCTTACTTTGTTTCAAATTCAGTTGTTGCAAACATCTTAACAACAGGCGAATTAAAACCAGGCAGTTCAACAACCGGAACAGAACTTTCTGTTGCTGGTTTGTGTGCAGAAGCCGAATTTAGTGGCAATGCAATTTCAAACAACTATGGTTATGTAAACATTGATGCAGACGAATTGACAACAACATTATTAAATATTTCTGCAGGTGTTGCAAAAGCGTTTGGTGTAAATGTTGAAATGTACAACTGCGCATTCAGGGGTAACTTAACTGCAACAAACAAGGTAACCACAAATGATGATGGTACAGAATCAATCAGCACAGCAAGCACAATTACAACAATTAATGCAGGTGGCGTTGTTGCAACCTCAAGTGCAACTTTGTTGAATTTGCATGAAGTTGAAAGTTTTGTTGATATCGTAGTTGGCAAAGTGCGTGTAGATGAAGTTACAACTTACTATGTTGGCACGGAAAACGTTTATGTTGGTGGACTTGTTGGTAAGGCAGAAGATAAAACTGCTTCAATTACACTTAATGTGGTGAACTGTGCAACAACAGGCTTGATTGTACCAATTACTAGACCACTTGCCGAAGAAGAAGACTCATCTTCAAACTTTGAAATTTATATTGGTGGTTTGGCAGGAAAAGTTGACGGTTACGTATCAGTACAACGCACATATTCCACTTCAAGTTTGATTGTGGATAAATTGGGTGTTGGTGCTTATGCAAAAGCAAATGTTGGTGCATTATTAGGTGGCATTGGTGCAAGAACAGAATATGATTCTGCAAACGGATACAACTTCTATTCTTCAGACTTATCCTTAAGTGTGGAAGAAAAATTGGGTATCAATGGTGTAAACTTATCCACTTCATATTTGATTGGTGGCAGTGCAATCAACCAAGTTAACGAAGAATTTAAAAATGCACTTGCATCTGGTGAAACTCATGCATGGAACAGTGTTGATGGCAAATTGCCTTACCTTGTTGCTTTAAAAGATTCATTAATAAGACTTAGACTTATTGATGCAAATGGTAGATATTTGCTTAGTGGTACATCTTATAATCCAGAAATTATAAGAACATCAATCAAAGCATTTGCAGAAGAATATACTTATTACTTATTGACTGACACAATTGACAACTTACAATTTACAGGTGTGCTTAATGGTGTGCTTATTGGTGCTGAATGTGAATATCATATTGGTGCTTTAACCCCAACTGAAGACCGAAGTTACTATGGTTTGATTGGAGAAGTGGCACAACATTCTGCAGTTTCTAACTTCCACATTATCTATGATGGCGAAAATAAAGATATAACAACCACTACGGGCACAGGTTTGGTTGTTGGTTATAACAACGGTATTGTGTTCAACTGTTCAGTGCAAGGTACAGGTTTAACAATTTTTGGTGGTTCAACAGGTTTGATTGTTGGTGGCAACTCAGGTTTGGTAAATTATTGTTATTCAACAGCAGAAATTTTGGAAACAAACAATTTGCAAGTTTCTGGTTTGGTATTATCAAACAATGGTGGAACAATTGCAAATAGTTACTTTACAGGTTACATTGCAAATGAAACAGTTGGTAAGGCAGCAGGTATTGTTGGTACCTTGGGAAGTGATGTTGGTTATGTATATAACACATATATGGCAGGTGTAATTGCCGTGGTTGACATTTCAACATCGTCAAATAGTTTCTGTGGCGAATATTCAGACGGCTTGCGTGGTTCAAAGGTATTTATTGATAAACTTGCAAACGTAGAATATGCAAGTAACGCAGATGGTAATTGGATTAATGAGCCATATACATTAACAGACACATATAGTTTGATGTCTAGTGCTGTTTTAAACGGAAATTGGCATGTTGTTGTAAGTGAAGATGTAATTTTAACAGATGCTGGAACGTTTGGTTATAACTACGGATATCCAATTTACAACTTTAACAAACACAGAACTTCTAACGAAAGTTTGGAAATGGATTTGGCAACAACTTACAGTTTATATACAGGTAATGGTGCCGTTTCTGATGATGTAAAATCTAAAATAGTTGATAGATATAATAAATTAAAATCTGCAAGTGTGGATACAGAAAACATTTTCCGTATTCCACATCTTGGTGTGCTTGGCTCAATTCAAGGTTTGTTGAATGCAGATAAAGATTTGAACTATGCATTAATTTATGACATCAATGGACGTATGAAGAACGACTACTTTACATTTGCAAAGTGGACTCCTGTTGGTGCAAGTGGTACAAACACTGCAGGCTTTACAGGTAATACCAATGCAGGATTTGTTGGATTGTTTGTAAGCAACAAGAATTATGCATGGCAAGATTATCACGCAGAAATGACAGATGAAGAATTATGTACAATCACTTGTCTTTCTGAAGGTGGATTGTTTACAAATGTTGGTGGAACAAAATCAGCACTCTTTGGTGATGTTGTACTTGGCGAATTTAAAGGCTTGGGCACATCTGGTCCACTTGGTGAAGATATCATCAACGCAACTTATGTTGCAAACATATTCTACACAAGCAACAGTTCAGTTGTCGGTGAAAATCTATCAGCATTGTTTGGTTCAATCTCTTCAGGTTCACTTTATGTATTAACTGATATTGATGCTTCCATGTTAAAATTGCGTGCAGAAGAAAATGTTGGTTCTGTGGTTGCAGTTGTTAATGGTGGTTCAATAAAAGGTAACAATCACACAATTTCTTTCCCAGAAGTTGTAAAATCAAACATGGTTGGTGGTGTTGTTGGTAAATCGGAAGCAAGTTCAGTAACAGTTGAGATGATGACAATCAACTTTACAAAGCCAATTTACACAGCATGCTTTGGTGGAATCATTGGCAATGTTGACAAAGTGTTTACAGCAAAATCAATAAAACTTGATTTAACTGAAGACTTTACACTTGAAGATGGTGTAGAATTGTTTGGTGTTGTCAGTGGTGAAGTTTCTGGTACATTAACCGTTGAAAATTTAGATTTGCTTAGCGATAATCCAGTGTTTGAAGTTTATGGAAAAAATGCTACAACCACAGGCTATGGTGGTCTTGTAGGTTTGATGACTTCTGGTGGAATAAAAGTAACGTTTGCAAATAAATATTCACCATACTTAAAAGTACACAATGGCGTCAACGTTGGTGGCATTGTGGGTAACTATCAAGGTGGACACATATATATCAACACAAATCAATTTACAAGTGTAATCGTATCTGGTGCAAAAAATGTTGGTGGTTGGTTTGGTGTTTATAACTGTCCAGATTCTGTAAAACTCATTGGAGAAGGTGAAGAAGATGAAGAATTTGTCTTTGCACCGGGCACTACATTTGAACCCGGTTTTGCAACAATAACAAACAGAGATTTGAAATCTACAGTGTTTGCTAACTATGGTGGGTTGTTTGGTAAGATTGAAAGGATTTACTTTGCAGATGGTTATGCCTGTGATATTTCTGCACAAAATAAAATTATAATTTCAGACATTGGTGAAGACAAAGACTTTACAATTACAAACGTTGGTGGTGTTGTTGGTGAATTGTGTTGCAATTTATCCAATATGGAAAACGAAACAACTATCACATTTGAAGAAACAGTATTATCTCATTCAGGTGTAGGATACAACATTGGTGGTGTAATTGGTTACTATAATAACCAAGGCGGCGCTGACGTGTTAACCAACCTTACAAATAAAGCAGTGATAAACGCAATTAGGTTGGATGTAGGAAACGAAGAAAATTATGTATATTCTGAAATGAACACAGCAAGGTCAATTCAAGCAGTTAACGTTGGTGGTATTGTTGGTTACATTACAGGAAATGGAACAACTCTCAACAAAGTTGAAAGCACTTCAACAGTTAGTGGCTACATTAACGTAGGCGCAGTTGTTGGTTATGCAGAAAATTTAAGTCTTGGCACACCAATTCCTACAATAATTGAAAGCAAAGAAGAATTTGATGAATTAAAAGAAAGTGGAGAAAAGATTTACATAATAGGTGAATCTGGCGAATTTGTTGAGACGACTGAAGATTGGCAAGAAGATAAAACATATTACAGAATGGCTCCAGACCAAAGCAAAATTAGTGGAAAAGTTGTTGGTGTATACAATGTTGGTGGTGCAGTTGGTTATGCAGAAAATTCAAAAATAACAATAGTATCTTCAGCAAATGTTTATGGTAACACAAATGTTGGTGGTTTGGTTGGTAATGTTGGCAAAGATACAATAATTGACAACTCTGGTGTGCAAAAGTCAACTGATGGCACAGCAGAAGAAACAGATATTAAAGTAACAGTAAAAGGTGTTATTTATAGCATAAAAGCACCAGACACATGTTATAATGTTTTGCCATCAAGCATTGGTGGTTTGGCAGGTATTGTTGCAACAGATTCCGGAGTGTTAACAAACAACAAAATTTATGCAAACATTGAAACAGCAACTGAAGGCATCGTTGTTGAAAATGGCAAAGATACAAGCACAGCAATCTCCACAATAAACAACTATATGCTTGTGGATTATGAATATGACGCAGTTGAAGATATGAGCAAAGGCAAAGGCCTTAAGTTGATTACTGTTGACGCAAACAATAAATCAACTGTCAGCGAAATATCATTAAATAAAGATTACAATCAATTAAAATCTGGTGTTGGTGGTTATGTTGGAACAATGTTAAATGAAACCCTGGTAAGTTTATCAGATACATACGTTGCAAACGTAGCACAAAATAGCTTAAGTGTTGATGTGAACGCACCTTTGGGTATTAACGTTGGCGCAATTTATGGTTACACAGTTCTTACAAGTGCAAGCACAATTCAACTTCCAGAATTGCTTGATGACGTGAAAGTTGACGGTGCATATAACGTTGGTTCAATTGCTGGTTTCATAGATTGTCCAGCCTTGGTTTCAACCAATAAAGCCTTGTCTGACGAATTACTTACAAAGAATGTAGAGTTGCAATCCGGATTTGTTGGCATGTACGTAGGTGGTTTGATTGGTAAAGTTGAATCT
>CALCEI010000127.1 GCA_937900575.1 uncultured Clostridia bacterium | reverse complement strand
TATACAGTAGTTGATAATGGACAGGATGTTCGTGTGGAAGTTGATGAAGCTGGAAACAAAAAACGATACAGTCCACAGGAAATTTCTGCATTCATCCTTCAGAAAATGAAAAAGACTGCAGAAGATTACCTTGGTCAGGAAGTTACAGAAGCAGTTATTACTGTTCCAGCTTACTTTAATGATTCACAAAGACAAGCTACAAAAAATGCTGGTAAAATTGCTGGTCTTGAAGTTGAAAGAATTATTAATGAACCAACAGCTGCTGCTTTAGCTTATGGACTTGATAAACAAGAAAATGCACATACAGTACTTGTTTATGACCTTGGTGGTGGAACATTTGATGTTTCAATTTTGGAAATTGGCGATGGCGTTTTTGAAGTTCTTTCAACAAATGGTAACACACGTCTTGGTGGTGATGACTTCGATAACAGAATCACAGATTTATTGGTTGAAGAATTCAAAAAAGAAAATGGAATTGATTTAAGTTTGGATAAACTTGCAAAACAACGTTTGAAAGAAGCTGCAGAAAAAGCAAAAATTGAACTTTCAACAATGACACAAACAACAATCAGTTTGCCATTTATCACAGCTGATGCAACAGGTCCAAAGCACTTGGAATATACACTTACACGTGCAAAATTCGAAAGCATGATTGCAGACCTTGTTGAATCCACTTTGGTATGCACACGCAACGCACTTAAAGATGCAGGTTTAAGCAAATCTGACATTGCAAACGTTGTGCTTGTTGGTGGTTCAACACGTGTTCCATGTGTTGTTGACGCTTTGTCAAAAGAAATCCCAGTAACACCATTTAAGGGTATTAACCCAGATGAATGTGTTGCCATTGGTGCAGCAATTCAAGCAGGTGTTTTGGGTGGCGATGTTAAAGACGTTTTGTTGCTTGACGTAACCCCACTTTCACTTGGTATTGAAACCTTGGGTGGAGTATGCACAAGATTGATTGAACGTAACACAACAATCCCAACAAAGAAATCTCAAATCTTCTCAACAGCGCAAGATAATCAACCAGGTGTTGAAATCAATGTTTTGCAAGGTGAACGTGAATTTGCTGCACAAAACAAATCTCTTGGAAGATTCCAACTTACAGGTATTCCACCAGCACCACGTGGTGTTCCACAAATTGAAGTAACCTTTGATATTGATGCTAATGGTATTGTAAACGTAAGTGCAAAAGACCTTGGCACAAACAAAGAACAAAAAATTACAATCACAGCTTCAACAAACCTTAGTGAAGATGAAATCAACAAGGCAGTTAAAGAAGCAGAACAATTTGCAGAAGAAGATAAAAAGAAACGTGAAGTTATTGACACACGTAACAACCTTGACGGCATGATTTTGAATATTGAAAAAACACTTAAAGATAATGCAGACAAGATTGCAGAAGAAGATAAAACAAAATTGACCTCAGCATGCGAAGAAGCAAAGAAACACTTGCAAGCAGAAAGCATTGATGAACTTAAAAAGGCAACAGAAGACTTAACAAATGTTTCCAATGAAGTGTTCAGCAAAATGTATCAACAAGCCCAAGCACAAGCAGGTGCACAAGGGGAGAACAACAATAATGGTGGGGATAAGCCAAAAGATGACGGCGACCCAGAAGTTGTTGTTGAATAGTAGCATATTAAAAACTGCCAATTAACTTTGGCAGTTTTATGCAGTTATAAGAAAAGGATTTTTAATGGCAAACAAAGATTATTACGCAACGTTGGGTGTGGATAGAAACGCAAGTGAAGACCAAATTAAATCAGCATATAGGCAACTTGCAAAGAAGTATCATCCAGACCTTAACAAAACACCAGAAGCAGCAGAAAAGTTTAAGGAAATAAACGAAGCTTATTCAGTGCTTTCGGATAAGGATAAAAAAGCAAATTATGACCAATTTGGAAGTGCAGACGGTCCACAAGGTTTTGGTGGAAGTGGTTTTTCAGGCTTTGGTGGCGGAGAAGGTTTTGGTGGTTTTGAAGATATCTTTAACATTTTCAGTAATTTTGGCGGCCGTGGTGGCACAGCTCAAATGCGTGAAGAAGGCGAAGATATAGAAACAAAAATCACATTAACCTTTTTGGAAGCAGCCTTTGGTTGCGAAAAAGAAATTACTGTAACAAGAAAAGAACGTTGTGCTGAATGTAATGGCACAGGTGCAAAATCAAAAAGTGATTATGTAACTTGCAGTGAGTGTAACGGAGCAGGTCGCGTAACATACACACAACAAACTTTGTTTGGCATGACACGTACAACAGGCGTTTGCCGTAGTTGTGGTGGCAAAGGCAAAGTGGTTAAAGAAAAATGCCCAAATTGTCATGGAACAGGTCTTAAGACTGTAACATCAAAAATAAAAGTTAAAGTGCCAGCAGGCATAGATAACGAACAAACAATCCGTTTAAATGGCGAAGGTAACCAAACCGCATCAGCAAATGGAATTCCAGGAGATTTACGCATTGGAATACGTGTTTTGGACCACGCTTTACTTACACGCAAAGGCTTTGATTTATTTGTAGACGTTTATGTGCCAATAACAACCTTATTGCTTGGTGGCAAGGTGGAAGTTCCAAATCTTAAAGGCACGCAGACATTAGATGTTGCGCCATTAACTCAATCCAACACAAAATATACCCTTAAAGGCAAGGGTATAAAGTATCTTAAAGGTTCAGGCAGTGGCGATATTGTTGTAACACTTAAAGGCGAGATGCCAAAAGATGTGGATAGAAACACAATCAAATTGTTAAAAGAACTTGAAGGTAGCATTGGAGATAAGGCTTATCCAAAAACCAATAATTATAAAAACAAACTTAAAAACTAACAAAAAGGGCAATAGCCCTTTTTTATTTTAAGTAATAAATGCTATTTTTAAAGAAGAACTTAAAGAAAGGCCTTAAAAATTTTGGCGATTTCCAACAATAAATTTTCATATAACCATATATGTTTATCAAACAAAAAAGGTTACAAGTAAGGTATGGCAATAAAAAAAAGAAGTTTATTTAGCTTCTTTTTTTAATGTTTTTAAGCATTGTGAACAAACGTTCTTTCTGCCTTTTTTACCATTTACTTCAACATCAACTTTTTGAATGTTTGCATCAAATGTTCTTTTTGTGTGGCGCATACTATGGCTTACGTTATTGCCTGACATACGTCCTTTGCCACAAATATCACAAACTTTACTCATATCGACCTCCGTTAATATTTCTTATCAATACGGGCATATAGTAGCATTTTTTTTGCAAAATTGCAAGTATTTTAACCAATTTGTGTGAAATTGTTTTGTTAACACATAATATAACATAGTAAACCATTTATTTTGGTAAAATCTAAACAAAATGTTTGCCAATTTACTTTTAATATTATATAATACATTCGGAGAGTTTGATGAACCTTACTACGTTTAACTCATTTGGAAAAATTAGCATCAGCAAGCGTGCAATCAGCAAGGTTGCTGCTGTTTCTGTTTTAGAGTGTGTTGGAGTTGTGGGTTTGGTATCACAACGTAGTTTTTTCAAAGGCAATGCGTTGACAACTGCACATAAGGGTGTGGTTATAACTTCCATAGAAAATGATAGTATGAAGATAGACGTCTATGTCATTATGCGCCATTGTGGTGTTTCTGCGTCTGCCGTGTCTGAATCAATCAGGCAAAGTGTAAAGTATTCTGTTGAACGCTTTACGGGTATGATTGTAAAAAACGTCATTGTGCATATTGTGGACGTTAGAATATAGGAGTTTAATAAATGATTAAGACAATTGACGGTTCTACGTTAAGGAGAATGTTTGCAAGTGGATATTCACTTGTTGAAGAAAATAAAAAGACAATAGATGCATTAAATGTGTTCCCTGTGCCAGATGGCGATACAGGAACAAACATGAGTTTGACACTTAAAAGTGCTGCAACAGAAATGAATAATTGTGAATCTAACACAATAGATTCAGTTTGTGTGGCATATAACCGTGGTGCACTTAAAGGTGCAAGGGGTAACAGTGGTGTTATCACTTCACAAATCATCAAGGGTATGTGTTCAGTTCTCATGTCCAATGCAACCGAAATTCCACTTAAGGATTTTGCAAAAGCAATCCAAGTTGGTGCAGAAATGGCTTATAAAGCAGTTACTGTGCCAAAAGAGGGTACAATTTTGACGGTTATCAAAGGTATGGCAGAAAGAAGCAAACAAGCCGTTAAATCAGCAAAATCTTACGAAGAATTCTTAAATGATGTCATTGCACATGGTGAAGCAACCCTTCAAACAACCCCAGATTTGCTTCCTGTTCTTAAAAAAGCAGGTGTTGTTGATGCTGGTGGCCGTGGTTTGATGCATTTCTTCAGTGGCTTCTACAAGGCACTTACAGGCGAAGCAGCAGAAGTTGAGTTTGTTGACAATGTGGAAAAGGACTATACAAGTGAAGAATTCCACGTAGCATTCCAATCTTTGGCAGATATCAAGTTTGCATATTGCACAGAATTTGTGATAATCAACATTTTTGAAAAGACGACAGACGCAGATATCAACAGTTTGCGTGCAAGATTGTGTGAAATTGGCGATTGTGTGCTTTGTGTGGGCGATTTGCAACTTGTTAAAGTGCATGTACATACCAATGAACCTAACAGAGCAATTGGATATGCTTTGCAACTTGGCGAACTTTCCAATGTAAAAATTGAAAATTTGCTTGAACAAAACCGTCAAATGCGTAAAGAGCAAGAAAAAGAGCCAATGAAAGAGTATGGAATCATCACAGTTGCAGCAGGCGAAGGCTTAAATGGTGCATTTAAAGACCTTGATGTTGATTATGTGATAAGTGGTGGACAAACCATGAATCCAAGCGCAAATGATATTGCAACAGCAGCAGATAAAGTTAATGCAAAAACAATTTTTGTGCTTCCAAACAATAAAAACATCATAATGTCAGCGCAACAAGCAAACGACATTACAGATAAAGAACTTATTGTTATCCCTTCAAGGAGCATTCCAGAAGGCATAAATGCAATTTTGGCTTTTGATGCAAACTGTTCCAAAGAAGAGAACACAGAGAATATGACCGAATCCATGAGTTGCGTAAAATCTGGTGCAGTAACTTATGCAGTTAGAACAACAAATGTGGACGGAATTGATGTTACAATTGGTGACATTATGGGTCTTGACAATCACGCTGTGCTTACAACAGGTAAAGAAGTTTCTGCAACAACAGCAGACTTAATTGCTAAATTGGTTGATGAAGAATCAAGCAACGTAACCTTGTTCTATGGCGACGGAGTAACAGAAGATGATGCAAATGCATTGCTTGCAACTTTGGAAGAAAAATATCCAAATGTTGACGTTTCAGTTGTTTATGGTGGTCAACCTGTTTACTATTACTTAGTTTCTGTTGAATAGAATATAGAGCATAACAAAAGTGCAAAATACACAACGTATTGTGTTATTGCACTTTTTTGTTTTTCTTCAATACAAGGCAAAATTTCGTAATAATTTAAAAATTTCTGCACAAACTAACACTGTAACTGAAGTTACAAAAAGGAGATTTTTATGATTAGTAAAAAGAAAAAAGAAACAAAAAAATGTACATGCAAAGTTAGAGATTGTGGTGGAAGAGAAAAGGGTTGCAAAGGCTGTGGCTCAAGCCGTGGTCCAAAATCTTGTTCATAATAAATTAGGGGCATAGCGCCCCTTTTTTGTTTGTCATAAAAATTTTAAATTTTATTAAAAAAATTGTTGACATATTTTTTGCATCATGTTATATTATAAATGCAATCGCTTTTGGGAGATTAGCGCAGTTGGTAGAGTACCTGCCTTACAAGCAGAGGGTCAGAGGTTCGAGTCCTCTATCTCCCACCACTAACGATTGCTTTATTTTTAAAAAAATGGCTATGCGGGAGTGGCTCAGTGGTAGAGCGTTGCCTTGCCAAGGCAAATGTCGCGGGTCCGAATCCCGTCTTCCGCTCCATAGGCACCTTAAAAATTTAAGGTGTTTTTTTATTTTCTTTGCAATATGTTTGATTTTTTTTTAATCTTTGATTAAACTTTAAGTAAAGGTGGCAGTTATGGATAAATTTTCAACAGAAAGTTATTTTAACAAACTCAATGGATATTGGCGTGCAGCAAACTATTTGTCGGTTGCACAATTATACTTATTGGATAATCCTTTGATGCGTGAACACGATTTGTGCATGAAGGACGTAAAAAAACGTTTGGTTGGGCATTGGGGCACAGTGCCAGGTCAAAACTTTGTTTATGCACACTGCAATAGGTTAATAAACAAATATGGTTTAAATATGATAATTATTTCCGGTCCAGGTCACGGTGGCAACTTTTTGGCTGCAAACTGCTATTTGGAAGGAACTTACAGTGAATATTACCCAAAAGTTTCGCAAGATAAAGAGGGTATGACTCGTTTATGCAAACAATTTTCTTTCCCAGGTGGCATTGGTTCACACTGTGTGCCAGAAACACCAGGCTCAATCCACGAAGGTGGGGAATTAGGTTATAGTTTGGCACATGCTTACGGTGCAGTTTTGGATAATCCAAAATTGGTTGTTGCTTGTGTTGTTGGAGATGGCGAAGCAGAAACGGGTCCACTTGCAACATCATGGCACATAAACAAGTTCATCAATCCAAAAACAGATGGCTTTGTTTTGCCAATTTTACACCTTAATGGTTACAAAATTTCAAATCCAACAATTTTATCCCGTTTAAGCAAAAAAGAACTTAAAAGTTTGTTTGAAGGTTATGGTTATATGCCTCATTTTGTTGAAGGCAAAGACCCAGACAAAATGCACAAACTCATGGCTCAAGAAATGGATAAATGCGTGGAAGAAATGAAGGCAATAAGGCAAAATGCAAGGCGCAAAGATGCTGAATATATGCCTTTCCCAATGATTATTTTAAGGACACCAAAAGGCTGGACGTGCCCAGAATATGTAAACGGCAAAAAAGTTGAAGGTTCATTCAGGGCGCACCAAGTTCCAATGACGGTGGAAACAGAAGCCGACTTGCAAATTTTAAAAACATGGCTTGCTAGTTATAAACCAGAAGAATTGTTTGATAAAAACTACAAACTTAAGTCAACTTACGCATCAATTTCACCTAAAGGTGAAAAACGTATGTGTGCAACACCATATGCAAACGGTGGTTTAATGCTTAAGGACTTAAATTTGCCAAATATTGACGATTATCAAATTAAATTTAAAGGCCATGGCACAGTGCTTAAACAAGACATGATGGAACTTGGCAATTACATCAGGGATATGTTCGTCCTTAACAAAGCCAATAAAAACTATCGTATTTTCAGCCCAGACGAAGCCTTAAGCAATCGTCTTAACCACGTTTTTGAAAAGGAAAACAGGGTTTTCAATGCAAAACGTTGTGCAGATGATGAATTTTTGGCAAGCGACGGCAGAGTGATGGATTCTTACCTTTCTGAACACGTTTGTGAAGGTTTGTTGGAAGGCTATTTGCTTACAGGCAGACACGGAATGTTTGATAGTTACGAAGCCTTCATTCGTGTTGTGGATAGCATGATTGCTCAACACACAAAATGGCTTAAAATGTGTGAACACATCAAGTGGCGCAAACCAATTTCATCACTTAATTTGGTGCTTACAAGCAACTTGTGGCAACAAGACCACAACGGTTTTACACATCAAGATTCTGGTATGTTGGACCACCTTGCAATGAAAGATGCCGATAACACCAGAATTTACCTTCCACCAGATGCAAACACCTTGCTTTCTTGCTATGACCATTGCGCACAAACAAAAAATTACGTAAACGTAATTATTGCATCAAAACACCCAAGTTATCAATGGTTAAGCATGAAAGAAGCCAAAAAACACTGCACTGCAGGTCTTGGCGAATGGAAGTGGGCAGGCATGAACAACACCAAAAAACCAGACGTTGTTGTGGCATGTTGTGGTGCAACCCAAACAATTGAAAGTTTGGCAGCAGTAACAATTCTCAAAAAATACCTTCCAAAACTCAACGTCAAGTTTGTAAACGTGGTTGACCCAATGAAACTTGTGCCAGAATATGCACATCCACACGGCTTAAAAGATGCCGAATATGATAAAATTTTCACAAAAGATAAACCAATCATTTTCAACTTCCATGGTTATCCAAAAGTTGTGCATGAATTAACTTACAAACGCACCAACCAAAATTTGCACGTTTCTGGTTATGTGGAAGAAGGCACAATAACAACACCATTTGATATGCGTGTTCTTAACAAAACTGATAGGTACAATCAAGTAATCAAAATTTTGAAATACGTAAAAGTTCCAGCAAAAGTAAAACAAGAAATAACTGCCATAATGCAACTTAAATTGGCAGAGCACAATGTCTACATCAGGAAATTTGGTGTGGATATGCCAGAAGTTGCAAATTGGAAATGGAACTAAAAATTTGAACTCACTTTTAGTGAGTTCTTTTTTATATTTATATAAGAAATATGTCGAAATTGGGTATTGACAGGTAGCATCTTCTGTGATAAAATCACAGTAATTAAATAGGAGGGGAACATGGCGTTTTCAGATGTTCACGTAGAAAAAGTTAAAAAATCATTATTAAGCAAGATGATTGATAATCATGTTCTACCTAAAGAAAAGACTATTTACACACTTGCAAAAGAGTTAAACATAAGCCGCAGCAAAGTAAGAAAGGTCATTAATGAAAAATTGAGTTCCCTGGTTGCCTTTTCTGATGGCACATTAGAATTAACCAAAGACGGACAAAATTTGGTAACAAAATTATACAATAAATTTGCAAAAAAAGAGAATTCACAACTTGGTCAATCCAAAAAGATTGAAATTTATGGCAGAATAGAAAAGAACAAAAATAGTTACGTCTTTGTTCCAAACGATAAAAAGCATTATGGCGAATATTTAATAATAGGCGAAGATATTGCCAAAGAGCATTTAGGCCATTATGTAAGGTGTTCAACTTATGAAGGCATAGATTCTTCAACAACTGTTGGTTACATCACCGAAGTTATTGAGGACCTTGGTTCATCGGAATCCTACAAAGCAACACAACATTCAATCATTTCCGAATACAATTTGGATTATAAATATGATGAAGCCACAAAAAAACAGGCTGAAGAAATTCCAGACGGTAGCAAACAAGAAATTTTAGAATATATTCATAAAATTAATGGTGACGAATGGTTTAGTAAGTTTATGAGTAAACTTCAAGATAAAACCGAACTTCCTATTTGTAGCATGGACCCAAAAGGCGCATTCAATGTTGATGATGCATTTTATGTTGAAAAAATTGGCGAAAATAGGTATAGGTACTATGTAGCCATTTCAGAAATTGCAGCATTTATGAGACCAGATAGTCCACTTGTAAAAACTGCCATAGAATACAGTTCAGATGCATATCTCACCGGTAAATGTTTTTCAATGTTCCCATACGAGATTGCAGAAAAGTTATCAATTTATGAAGGAAAAGAAAGGTTAGTAAGCCTTAAAGAATTTGAAATTGATTGCACAACGGGATATCCAGAAATCGTAGATGTAAAAGAATATCCTGCTTTTGTCAAATCCAGACATGCTCTTACTTATGCAGAAGGCAATGATATATATTACAATAAAAATGGCGCAAGGGAAAAGTTTGCAGATGTAGCACAAAGTGTTATTAATGCATGTGAAGGTGGCGAAATAATATCAGAATTATTAAAATTTTCTGGTGCTTTAGATTTGGAAAGTTCAGAATTTAACATGATACTTTCAAATGACCATGAACATGTTGATGAAATTATAAACGACAATGGAACAGTGGCTCATATTGCAGTTGAAATTGCCATGAAAAGTTATGCAAAATGTTTCGCAACAAAAGCAAAAGAGAAAAATTTAAAGGCAATTTACCGTGTTCTTACAAGTTTAACTGAAAAGCAAGAAGATAAAATAGAAAGTTTAATGAGCAATTTTGAATTTGAAGGGTTTGATAAAGAAGACGTACAAGGTTCAATAAATGCTTTAATTGATTATGCAAGGGATAAGGATTATGCAAAGATAGATGAAATGTCAAAAGACCCTGAACGTTATCCATTTTATTATTTAAATCTTATGCCAACAGCAGAAATATACAGTAGGTTAATGATAATGAGTGGCAACAAAGCAAAATATAGCCCTTTGCCACTTCCACACAGTGCATTAAATGAAGATATCTATGCTCAAATAACTTCAGCAATAAGAAGGATAATAGATTTAATCAATCAATATGTTGATTCGGACGATATATTGAATACAAATGTTGCCGAATGCTTTGCCAAAACATTAAATGAATTATGCGAACATTTTAATACCAGAGAAGACATCATAACAACTGCCGAACGTTTAGATTATCAAGCAAGTGGAGTTTTGTGGGCAAGAGATAATGTCATTAATAAGATTTTGTCATGCAGAATCATGAATTTAGATGAAAAGAACATAACTTTCTTATGGGGAAGTTTCGAAATTAAAGTACCAGTAGACCAATTATCTAATAACGGAAGTTTTGTTTTGTCAAAAGATGGCCTTGCTTTAGTCAACAAAAAAACCAAAGAAGTTTATAGTGTAGGACAAGAATGCAAAGTGCTTGTTCAAGACACCAATATGTCAACAAAAACCATAACCGGTAAAATCATTAACGGAAAGACAGTAAAACAAGAAGATGATTATTACACAGAAGTGGATAAGAAAATTCTTGGAATTGGCTAACAAAGATTTTGGTTAAGAAAAACATAGTTACAAAACTCATACAAAAACCAATTCATGCTTTAAGGGAATAAAGGAACGAATAAACCGTTCCTTTTTTAATAATTTTTAATTAAAATAGGTTGCAATTTTATTTTTTTTCATATATAATAGAAAAGTCGTGTGGCACCATCGCCAAGTGGTAAGGCTCGGGTCTGCAAAACCCTCACCGCCAGTTCGAATCTGGCTGGTGCCTCCATATGCACCATAATTTAAAGCAATTTAACTTGTGATGCAACAAAGTGTGCCGGTGTGGCGAAATGGCAGACGCACAGGACTTAAAATCCTGGGTCCCTCACCGGACGTGTCGGTTCGACCCCGACCACCGGCACCAAAATGGCTCTTAATTGGGCCATTTTTTGTTTTTATGGCAACAAAAAAGGGCACAAGCCCTTTTTTATAATTCAGATTTGGTGTTGTCATCTTCAACAACATCTGCAGGTACTGTTTCTGCAACTTTGTTTAATTTTTCAAAGTCTGTTGTGTCATTGTGTGGAATAACTTTCCAACCACAGTTTTTATTGAACAAGGCAACCACGTCAATAGGCAATTGAATTGCCAAGAAGAATGGCCAAATCAAGCAAAGTGCAACTTTCTTTAAGAAGGAAACGCCTTGAATTCTTTTTCTTTCACCAATAAATATTACAATTGCACCAATAAATGTCATTAAATATGAGACTAAACACGTCATACCAAAGTTCTTAAGCCAATTTAATACCACAGCACCAAATGTCATGCTTGGAACAAACAATGGAGTAAACAACAACAAAGCAACTTGCAAAATAGTTAAACCTGTTAAAATTAAACCAAATGGCATTATGTTTGCAATCATATCATATGTTGAAACTTTAAGTGCATGTTTTTCTTTTTTAGCAAACAAATTTCTGAACAATTCTTTAAGTCTTGTAACGCAAACAAGCAAATGACCACGTGACCATCTTACGCGTTGACGCCACATAACTTTAAAGGTTGTTGGTTGTTCATCAAAATATTCTGCCTCATCACAGTATTGAATTTTGTTACCATCAATTATTTGGTCGGCAGTAAGTTCCCAATCTTCTGTAAGTGTTACATATTTCCAACCATCTTTCAAGTATTTGGAATTTATAACATAACCTGTGCCAGAAACACGGGTGGAGCAGTTAAGCACTGTTCTGCCTTTCATCTCCATAAAACAACCTGTTGTGAAGTAAACGCCATAAAGGCCAGAAATTATGTTGCTTCCAAAGTTTTTGGAATTTCTAAAAGATGTAATAATGCATTTTCCATCATAAGCATCAAAGGCATCATTCATTTTAGATATATAGTCTTTATCTGGTAAGTTGTCAGCATCAAATCTAATCATAAAATCATAGTTTTGTTCGAGTTTTAATATATTTTCTATGCCATATTTCATCGCATAAGCCACTCTATGTGTTTTAGAAGCATTATCATTATGAATAAATACTGTTGCTCTTGCTTCTTTTGCTAGAGTAGCAGTGTTATCAGAACAGTTATCCGCTACAACAAATACATCAAACATATCTTTAGGATAACTTTGACCTTCTAATATTTGAGTAACTGTATCTTTAATAACTTCGCTTTCATTTTTTGCGCATATTAATATCGCTACTTTACTTTTCTTTTCAGTAACAGGGAATTTCTTTGGTTTAAGAGGCACAAAGGCAATCATGATAAATTGGAATAAAAAAGATAAGATTGATATACCAATTACAATCCAGTTAATAACCTCTAATATTCTGTAGAAGATTTCCATGAATAAATAGTAAAACATTCTTATTTATAAGACAAATTAAGATATTTATTAAGTTTTTATTGTTAAATGTGCAAAAATTGCACTTTCTATTGTAATGAATATGTAGAATGGTATACTAAAAGCACGAGGAATTACATATGACACTTAAAGAATTGCGCAATATTTGCCATTTAACACAAGCTGAAGCTGCTAAAATAGTGGGAGCTTCACTTCGTACTTATAACAATTATGAGACTG
>CALCEI010000126.1 GCA_937900575.1 uncultured Clostridia bacterium | reverse complement strand
CTTTTTTATTTTTTTACAAAGGAGGAAATATGTTTAAATACGTTAAGGATAAAATTTTATATCAGGCAACAAATTGGGATTATAAAGTTGGCGATAAAATTTATTTTGGCAGAAAAAGAAATTTTCAAGCTGTACGTGCTTTTGATAGAAAATTTATAATGTCTAATGGAGAATATGCTGCACTTTACTTGTATGACAAAGTTAAAAGCAAAAAGAAACTAAATGCTTTAGAATTAAAAGAAATTAACAATGTTATGTTCGATTATGCTTATTGTATAAGGGAATATGCTTACGAATATTGTAGAAAAAAGTATTTTCCAAAATGTCCATCAAGGTTAAAAGGTATGTTTTGTTGCGACAATGTTAAAGATGCAAAATGTTATTTAAATACGGCAAAAGCAAAGAATAACCAATCTATAAATGCAAAGGTTATAAAAGTAAAATTAAACGGTAAGTTATTGAAAACAAGCAATAATTTTAACAGGCGAGATTGCACATTTGATGAATTTGTTGAAAATGCAAAAAAATATTTCAACGGGGTAGACGAAAAATTTCATGATGCTTCGGTTGAATATCTTTTTGAAGGCTGGGCTGAAATTGTTGATATAATAAAATAAATTTTCAAAAAACTATTGACTCTAAAGTCAACTTTAGGGTTATAATGCAGATAACAAAGGAGAAATTCATGGAAAAATTATATAAAATTGGTGATGTTTCCAAATTGTGCAATGTTCCTGTTGCAACATTAAGGTACTGGGAAGAACTTAATTTAATTAAACCTTCAAATGTTGATATCTACACCGGTTATAGATATTATGATGAAGAAAATGTTAAAAAAATTAAGCAAATTTTGTTTTTGAAAGACCTTAATTTTTCACTTGATGAAATTGCAAAGTTTGATTATTCATCTTTTTATAAAAAAACAGATGAAATAAGAAAAACCATTGGTGAATTATACAAAAAATTGGAACAAATTTCTTCTTTGGCAGTTGAAAAAGGAGAAATTGTTATGAAAAAATTTGTAAATGATGAACAGGTTGTTGGAAAATGGCAATACGAGACATCTACATTAAGCAAGGAAGACTATAAGAAAGGGGATACATATTGCGATAAAAAGGCAATATATCAAATTTTATACTTCTTACCAGAAGGCAAAGGATATTGGGTTTTTGATGGCTGGACCAAAGGAAAAATATATCTTTGTAAAGGTATAATCTATGATTATGAAATTGATAACGGCAAATTGTTTGTTACAACAAGATATGTAGATACAAATGAAGTTGCAGGTTGTTTGGTTTATAACAAAATTGATAGCAAAATATACACACCAGAGAATGTGGCGATTAGAGACAAGATTGACTACCCATTTATTCTTGATGAAAAAGTGCTTGGTAAATGGCAATGCCATAATGTTATTGAAGCAGAAGAAGTGGCAACTTATCAACCGAAAGAGGACAATAATTCATTTTATGTACGTGAGATTGATTTTAAAGACAATGGTGAATTGGTACATCTTGATAAAAATGGTAAAGAATTTATTAAAAAGTGGACAAAGGGGCATATATTAACTGAATTAATGTATTTTAGCAGTGATTGTCATTATGAAATCAGAACTTTTGATGGCATTGATTACTTGTTTTATGAGTGGAAAAGTGAGAACTATAATTATGCAGGTTTAAAATCAAATTATTACGTGTTTAGAAGAGTGAAATAAGTTAAAAGGCACGGCATTTGGCTGTGTTTTTTGTTTTCTACAATTTTATTTAAAACAAGACAAAATTTTTACTTTAATTTTGTAATTTCTTTTGGCATGTTTTACTAACTTATTGTAAGGGGGAAACATGCAAAAATCTAAAATTAATTTTTCTGGAGTTTTAAGTTTGTTAAAGTACACTTTGGTTGGCATAGTTATAACATTGGTTGGGGTGCTTTTGCTTGCAGTTGTGCTTAAATTTACTGACCTAAATTCAAGTGTTGTGGGGTACATAAACAATGTTGTTAAAGCAATTGCTTTGTTTGTGTCAACTTTGCTTACCAAAAAGCACGATTCTAACAAATTACTTATAAAATCCATTTTTCTTGGTTTGTTTTACGGCGTTTTAAGTTTGATAATCTTTTCAATTTTAAATGGTGGATTTGCCTTTGATTTAAGCATTTTGTTTGACTTATTATTTGCTGTTGCAGTGGCTGTGATTTGTGCAATCATTCTTAATTTGTTTGGCAAAAAATCTGCTTAACATAAAATTGAGCGTTTGATTGTCGTTTTTTGGTTAATAATTCTTTTGTGAGAGTTATTAAAATAATTTAACAAAGATAGAAAACAAGTTGGATAAATTTGTTTTCTTTTTGCGTATTTGTGTGTTCTTTGTTTGACAATGATTAAATTATTATATATAATTTACTTGAATATTATGGAGTTTTGTTTGCCATTTTATGGCTTAGGCAAAATTAAATTTATTAGGAGAATTTATGACTAAAAAGCGCTCTACATTTTTATTTATCTTGTTTGCAATAATTTTAGTTATATGTTTGGTGGCAAGTTTTGTAAGTTTCACTTATCCATTTGCAATCAACGGAAATTATTACAGATATTCTAGTTTTTTGGAAAATGTTAAACTTGGGGAAGACCTAAGTTCTTCTTTGCGTGTTGTTTATTCAACCAAACTTGGTAACGGCCAATCCAATGAAAAATATGATGGTTTGTTGGAATCAACAATGCTTGGTTTAACAAATATTGTGGAAAGTGAAGGCTACCACGATGTTTATGTTGCCAAGTCAGGGGATAATGACATTGTGCTTGAAGTTGGCAACATTTTGGAAAAGACTGACGAAAATTTCCTTGTTGATTTGATTGGCGACCCAGAGACTTTAACCTTCTATACAACAGAAAGGACCAAGGTTGAAGATACACCTGCTTTTTATGCAAGGTACATTAAAGATGTCGAAGCTATCGAACAATACAATTCTCAAACCGGGAAAAAATCGTTCGGAATTCAAATTTATTTTAAAGATGAATTTAAAGATGATATTGAATTAGCAACAAAAACTGCATCAAGTTTGTATGCATACTTTGGAGATAGCACTGAAGCGTTCTTCACACTTACAATAAGTGAACCAATTACAAATGGCATAATTGGTTTTACTTCAAGCAATTTCACTTCAAAAGCCGATGCAACAACTTATGCAAACAAAATTAAGTCTGGTGCGTTGGATTTGGAACTTACAAAGTTGGATTCAGCAATGATTTCAGCAAGTTATGGCAGGGGAGCAGATTTAACAGTTGGCATTGCCTTACTTGTTTTGTTGCTTGCTGGTTTTGTGTTCTTAATTGTAAAATATAGACACATGGGCTGGTTGGCATGTTTCAATTTGTTATTCTATGTAACATTGGGCATGTTCTTCATTCAATCAATTCCACTTGCACACATAAATTTTGCAGGTGTGCTTGGTATTGTGCTTGCAACTGTTGTTGCCTTTGATTTGTTGATTTCCATTTTTGAAACAGCAAAAAGGCATTATAATGCAGAAACAAAACTTTATGTTGCCTTTAAAATGGCAATTAAAGAAACATTGTTTAAAACTTGCTTAAGCAACGGGTTGTTGTTTGTTGCTGGTGTGGTTTGCGTGTTTATGCCAATTGCAAGTGTAAACTCTTTTGGTTGGGCATTGCTTGTTCTTCCATTAGTAACAGTGTTTACAAATTTGGTTTTGATGCGTTTGTTTATCAACATGTATTTGGCAATTAACAATACAGATGGAAAGAAATTGAACTTCCACAAAGGAGGTAAAAATGCTTAATAGAGATTTTACAAAATCCAATAAAGAATATTTCAGCAAAAACAAATGGCCTTTAATTGCCATTGCAGTATTCTTGCTTGTTGGTGTTGTTATTGCTTGCATATTTGGTTTTAGGGGAAACTTTGAACTTGCTGGTGCAACTGAATTTACTGTAAGGATTGGAAGCACAGCAGATACCAACGAATGCAGCAGGAGTGTAACTTCAACAGTTAATTCTTATGGCGGCAGTGTTGAAAGTGTTGTAATTTTTGACGATGGTGACGACACACGTTTGGTTGTTCGTTATTCACGTGAAGTTAACGAAGTTAACCAAGCAAAGATAAATGACGAAATTGTAACAAACCTTTCACTTTCTGGTGAAGATGTAAGTGCACACAGTTTTGTTGCACCAACAGTTAGGGCAAAACATTATATCTTTACTGTTGCTTCCATTTTGTTGATTGTGGTTGTTGCAAGCATATTTACTGCTGTAAGGTACAATTATGCAAGCATGATAACCTTGCTTGCTTCTTGTGCAGTTGGAACATTGGGTTATTTATCCATAAGTTCAATTTTAAGGCTTACCATTGGTTTAAGTTATTTTGCAATGCTTGTTGCATTAAATGTGCTTATAACTTATGTTTGCCTTAACTATTTTGAAAACATTAAACGTGGTGGTTGGCTTGTTAATGGAGACTATGAATCTGCAGTTAAATCAACAATGAAGAGCAGTAGATTTAATTTAATCTTTATTGCTTCTGCAATTTTGCTTGCTGGTTTGTTGCTTGTTGTTGCAGGTCCAAGTGCAATTAAATATGTTTCAATAAACATCATGTTTATGGCTGTTATTGTTTTGGCGGTTGCACTTTACATTCTTCCTTTCTTCTGGAGTGTGCTTATTACACACAAAAATTTAAAGGTTGCTATAAAAAAATAGAAAAGAACCTTTCTTTTGAAAGGTTTTTTAATAAAAGGGTTTATGAATTACATTTGTACATTAGATGAGAACATTGATGATAAATTTTGTGTTGAGATGTCAAAGATTTTCAATTTGGACAAGCATCTTGTTTCTCTTTTGTATGCACGTGGAATAAATACTCAAGATAAAATCATAGACTTTCTAAGAAGACAAACTAAAGGCTATAGAGTAATAACAATAGGCACATCCTGATTGAACCATTCACCCTTTAAGAACATATCTCGTCCGTCCACAGTAATCTTTACTACACCATAATTTTTATTAATAATAGTCTTCTTATTTTCAACGATTTTTTCTATATTTACATTTGTGCCGATGGAGGTAACAAAACGTTTTGCAAAATTATTAGATAACTTACATGAAAAATTTAATTATATTATTGTGAAAAAAAATGATTTTTTCTGCTATTTGCACGATTTATGTGTCATTTTAGGGGGGATTTTTGAGCCGAGGGTCGGTTGATGCTCACGTACACTCTCCAACCCCCTCGCAGTCATAGCGTTAGCCTATGATGCTGTGTAGATGCTCCGTAGATGCTACGTTTACAGACACACTACAAGCAGTGCTATACAAGGTGTAGATGGTGTACATACTTTTATACCCTTATACGCGCGTATGTGTATATGTAGGAAGTACCTACACCATATACACCATATACACCAAAGTCCGTCTACCCCGAGAGGCTGCGATGGGGTAGGGGTATCTAAATTGAGAAACGTTTGTGATAAATAAAGATAATAATTATATATTTCGAATGACTCTTGCAGGAGTACCTGCCACTACAACATTAACGGGTACATCTTTTGTTAACAAGGCACGAGCACCGATATAAGAATTCTTTCCAATCTTCGTAACTTTTGCAGAGATACTTAATGCTCCTTGTCCAATAAACACATTATCTTCAACGATTGTGTACGCACCAATAGTTGCTCCGCCCGCAATAAAACATCCTTCGCCAATTTGTGTGGTATGTGAGATATTTACATGAGATAACAATACCGTATTAGCACCTATTGAAGAATCTGCTTGAACATAAGTAAAAGGCGAAATATATACACCTACGTCTGCAATTTTAGCGAATAGAGAAATAACTGCAGTTGGATGGATTAATGTAGGAACACTACCTCCTTTCGCTAAAATCTGTTTACATAGTTGAGTACGTATTTCGTTATTGCCCATAGTTAAAAGAAAAGACATGTTTTGCAAAGTATTTCTTTGAAATAAATCATCAAAAGAGCCAAGAATAGGATAACCATGATCTACTTCCCCCGTTCGCTCATTGTTGTAATGATACAAGCCAGCAATGTCATAACCACAAGCAAGTGCTAAATCAATAAAGACTGGCGTATTATGCCCAATCCCTAATGCATAAATTTGTTTTTTCATAAATTGATAGTTTTTGAAGCATTACTATCAATCACAAGAAATATAGAAATAAAAAAGGTGCGAACCTCTCTACTCGCATTCGGGAAAGCTTCGGACAAACCCATTACCACGTAGAATGCTCACACCTAAAGTGCAAACATTAACCTAATAATGTGGTAATTGACCGAAGTCAACGAATGCTATATTCGATTCTTCAAATTTAGTTTCCGAAGCTTATTTGAATGCGAATAATAGCTAATGCTTAATTAATATGTCCTCACTGTGTTACATCTCGTGAGCGA